>CAKZSH010000014.1 GCA_937918905.1 uncultured Saprospiraceae bacterium | reverse complement strand
AATTGTGAGTTTTCAGGAGGCTGTTCAAAAAAGTGTGTCAGTAGTATTTTGATCCTTAGCCGTCGGATGTAAATCCGACTATCTCAATCGAAAATCGCAATCATTTAACTATTTGATTATCAAAAAATGTTATGTCAAAATATTTTCGTCCGAGAGAGTCGGATTTACATCCGACGGTCATGGATCAAAATACTACTGACACACTTTTTTGAACAGCCTCCTGAAAACTCACAATTATTCGACAAACTTCTCAAATCGTAAATCCGTCTTCCCTTTTTCCCTTCTTCCCTTCTTCCCTTCTTTTTTTCGCTTATTTAGATGGAGTTGGCTCATCATTTAAATAAGCAAAGGAGTTGAATAATATGGGTACAAGAGAAACGACGAGTATGAAAAACCAACCATTAGATCCTCTTGCAAAGTCGTGAATAGTAGTTAATAATAAAAACATTATTATCCCATATGGAATACTCCATCTCTTTTTCCTGCTTTTATGTCTTAAATAAACTGTCAAAATTGTACCCACCAAAAACACGCCTAGCATGTATTTTTCTCTAGTAGATCTAGACATATTTAAATTTTCCATTAAGACTTCTCCAAGAATAAATATGATTCCAAATAGAAAAATGTCACCAACTCCTTTAAAAAAACTATTCATATTTTTATGCTTTTGTGGTTATTGAAATTTTCATACTTGATATATAATGCTAATATAATTAATAATAATGCGAATCAACAGTTAAATTGTAAAAAACAGGGACGTAGTTCCGCCCCTTTCGCTTCGCTATGAAAAAATGAAGCCGTACCGAAGGGTATGCCTTAATTTTTTCATTTCCTCATATTAAAAAATAATCTCTTCATACGGGTAGGTTATTTAATTCCTACTCCCTTAATTCAAATATCTTTTTCATGAAACTTTTTTTGGGGAAAGTGATTGAAAAACCTTGTTTTTAGTACAGTTGTATAAATCCATTTATAAGTTTTTAAAAGTTCATTTTTCTAACAACCACTTTTTGGTAGCATTACTTATTTTTTTTCTAAACCCTTTATGCTTATTTTACCATAATTATTAGTTTTGGAAAACGAAACAGTACCCAACCTTTTAAGAAAAAAAATGGTCTATCCAATTGAATCAATTACTTGTTAAGTCTATGAGAAAAATCATAAAAATATTTCTTCTATTTATATTTCCTTTTTCATTATTTGGTCAGGCCATATACAATGGACACACTCAAGATGTTGTGAATCAAGGTGCTCTTTCAGATGTTACGATTGAATTATTACATAGCGATATCCAAACTACTAGCAATTTCTTTGGTGATTTTATAATAAAAAATACAGAGCAAGATAGCCTCATTCCACCAGTCCATAGTTATCGGTTTTATAATAATTCGATGATTTGGGAAGGGGACTTTGAATTAGGGTTAGAGCTATTTTCGATTGATGGAAAACAAGTGCTTCGAGAAGAAAAATTAGGTAGTAGAGGTTACTATCTTTTTCCAAATTTACCCATTGGGATATATTTGTTACGAGTGAGTACCAAAGAGGACATTCAAAGTTTTAAAGCATTTTCTAATGGGGAAATGACAACCATTTCGGATCAAGAAGCGGTGTGGCATCGTTCCTCTGTTTCAGCTCGTCAAGATACTTTGTTGGTTACCAAAGAAGGATATTTTTCGAGAGAAATTGTTTTGAAAGGGCGAGATACTTTAGTGAAAATTAATTTGCTCAAAAAAGAAATTGACGAACTACATTATTTCAATGAGTTGATTGATCCTATTGCGTACGACTTAATCAGTACTTCTCCATCAAGAAGCAATGATGCTCAAGTTGCTGCTGTGAAAATTATTTACAATACCGATGATGAATTGATGTACTACATGAATTCAAAGCGGTATGATCTTCATTTTGAATTTGCAGAAGCACAGCTTGGCTTTAATCAAGGTAATAATGTTTTTAACATTACCCAGTATCGTGAAAATGATGAACGATATATGTATCCTGCTAATCTTAATTATTATAAAGATTTGGATAAATATATTTTACATTTGGTGACAGCCAATGAAATGCCATGTGAAAAATTAAAAAATCTTTACGACAAAATAATTACTACTTCCTATCTTGAAGGAAAACTATTTCTTCTAGCCAATCGTCCTGAATTTAATCTTTGTGATGTTCCCATAATTACTCCAGAGGAATTATATGAAGGACAAAATTATCAAGCGTTGAACCTTGCGGAGAACTATGGCTATTTAAGAAAAGTGGAATTAGCTGATTTGGAAAATACTTATTTAGGACGACATGATATTGTTTTGTTAAATGGAATTCCAAATGATGTTTCCGTTGTAGCTGGCATTATAACAACAGAATTCCAAACTCCATTGAGCCATATTAATGTGTTAAGCCATAATCGAAATACGCCAAATATGGCATTGCGAGATGGTTGGGAAAATGAACAACTTGCGCCTTTTGAAGGAGAGTTAGTTTATTTAAAAGTTCGTTCGGATTCATTTGAAATGAGGTCTGCAACACTTGATGAAGCTACTGCTTTTTGGGAACAAAATGAACCTCAAGGAACGATTGTCTTGGATAAGGATACGACTGTTCAAGGTTTGGTTGATTTGCAAAATGCCAATTATACCTACCTGGATGTGATAGGAGGGAAGGCCACAAATTTTGCAGAAATGCTCAATGTTTTGGTGGATGGTAGCCCTATTACAACTCCCGAATCGTCTTTCGCAATTCCATTTTATTATTATGAAAAACATTTAAAAGATGCAGGACTTGATGTCGTAATTAATGAAATGTTGCAAGATCCTGATTTTATAAATTCTCCAGATATTCGTAGAGCAAGGTTGGAAGATTTACAAGATCAGATCAAAGATTTTCCATTGGATCAAGGTCTGCTAGATTTGGTGAGCAATAAAATAAATCATTTCCAACATTTTCCTTCCTTTCGATTTCGGTCTTCAACCAATGCAGAAGATTTGGAATCTTTTTCAGGAGCAGGTTTGTACAGTTCTTATTCTGCTAAAAAAGATAACCCAAATAAAACAATTGATAGAGCCATAAAAAAAGTTTGGGCAAGTCTTTGGAATTGGCGAGCCTTCGAAGAACGCAGTTATTATAACATTGTACACACATCTTGTGCAATGGGAATTTTAGTGCATCGATCTTTTCCTGATGAGGATGCTAATGGGGTAGTGGTGACTAAAAATTTATACAATTCCAACCCAGGGTTTATTATCAATGTTCAATACAAAGAACATAGTATTGTCTTTCCAGAACCTGGCATTTTAAATGACCAATTGATTTTATTTACGTGGTCGATTGTTCCTGGGCAAAACTTTATGGTGGAGTATTTGACTTTTTCCAACCTTCCAGAACTCAACGGTGAAACGGTAATGACCAATGAGGAATTGATGGAATTGGGTGCGTATTGTATGGCTTTGAAAAAATATTTTTATCAAAATGTACCCCATAACTGCAATTGCACAGAACAAGATTTTGGTTTGGATATTGAATTTAAATTAGACTCGACGGTGAGCGAAAGGAAGCTTTATATTAAGCAGGCTAGGTTTTATAAATGATGAAAACCCGTTAACTTTTTTGAATATCGAACGCTGCGCTAATCTTACATCCTTGTTCTATTAGCGCAGCGTTCGATATTCAAAATTACCTCTAGGGCGTACTCGAATTGTTAAGATCACCGATCTTGATTGCTATGAAATCTTGATCTTCAGTATTGACCAACAATGGATCATAAATATTTATTTCTGGAAAATTTTCAGATAAAGGATCAGAAGGATTTTGGAAAACATAATCCGCTGGGATAAAACGCCATGAATTAGAACTTGCAAATTCAGTATCCCAAAGTTTGATAATTTTTTGAACCAGCACCATATCAAAAGTATTCAATTGACCATCATTATTCACATCTCCAGCGATAATTTGATAAGGTGTAAGCGGTGTTCCTATTCCTAAAATATGGCTTCGCATCAAAACTAAATCAATAGTATTGACTCCATTTTTATGATTATCATTTCTAAAAGGAGTAATCGTATAATTATTTCCAATTTCCAAATCAATAAAATCATAAGTTCCATCGGATTGATTATTGGCTACACTATTATTATTTCCTGACATTTGAAGTTCCACATTTGGGACAGGTGTTCCATCAGTCATTCTTATATTTCCTTGAATGATAGCCGTATTTCCCAACAAAGGATTTTCAATGCCTTCAAGGGTATCCACACCAGTACCCGTTGGATCCAACCAATCGGATAAACGCTCTGCTGGAACATTTCCAGCTTCCCATGAAGTCGATAATTTTCCATAATAAGTAATAAAGGTATTACAGTTGGAGACACCACCATGTAACTGTCCAACGATCTTTCCGCTTGGATTAAAATAAGGCGAACCCGATGATCCTCCTTCAATAGTTCCTACATCCATAATTGATTTGAAGTGAGAATGAGGCCCAGTTGTTACCCCCGCTCCCCAATTAATATTATGAGGGTATGACTCTAGCATATCATTATCAACTGAAACCTTTTTTACATCTCCAAAAGGATGATGAATTCCTGTTGCACTTTGAGGAATTAAGGTTCTTTTGTCCCATCCATTAAAAAACGCATTGTATGCAGACGGAATATTAGAAGCTAATTCTAATAATAAAAAATCAGAAACATCAGAACCTGAGATAACTTCACAACTTAATAAAGAAGTAAAATTAGGTTCAGTTGTTTGATTGGCACAGCCAGAGAATTCATAATTGAAATCAAACCGCCACAAAGAAAAGTCTGCAATATTGGCTCCTAAAAATCCACAATGATGAGCAGTTAAAATATATGGTTTCCCATCTCCATTGGTATTGTTTACTAAGGAACCTGTACACCATCCCATACCAGTATTGTAAATCATGAGCATTCGCACTATGCCTCTTTTTTGGATTTGTAAACTATCTCCATAGGAACAGTTTACATTTTCATGGCAAGGTAAAGACTCTCCAAAACCTGTATAATTTTGAAATTCATAATCAGATTCATACTTGATTCGATCATATGTTTGCATGACTTGGTAAATTTCGAAATGACCTTTTCCAATAGCATACGAAGGTTCGTAATATTCGATGGTCGCCGTTTCTCCAGTTATTGCTCCAGTTAAAAATTTACCATGAGGAAGATTATTTTGGTAGGTATATGCTCCTTTGATTTGTTTTTTATCTTTATCATAAACATATAATCGTGCTCCATTTGGAATATAAAAATTCTTGTAGAGCATTGTCAATCCAGACATTCCTTCTGCTTCTAACGTCAATTTCCAAACTCTGCCACCATCCTCCAAATTATACCATTTTCCACTATTATTGAGATTATAGTTGACCTCAACAGGGGCTGCGAATCTATTAGAAGAATTTACAGCATCTTCCTTTCTGATTTTGACCAAATCTAATTTAGGAACTTTTTGAACTGGAGTTTTTTTGGCAAAAACCTTTTGATGAGTCCTGTCAAAACTAATAGGAGTGCCTTCAATAGCTTGTTGCCCTTGAAGAAATGGAATGCCAATAAAAGAAAAAATAAATACCAACAGAAGGGATATAGGTATATGATGACGCTTAACGTTCATGGGTTAGTAGGATTTGTTCAAAAGGATTACTTAGTTTGTTTCTTAAAACCCTAAAGTTAAGTTGTTTGGATCAGATTATCAAATATGTGTTTTCTTGATGTGAAAAATCAGTTGATTAGTAAATTAGTTGGGGATTGCAGTTCTTCGTTACCCAATAAACGAATTCACTAATCAACCAATTTTGATTTTCAATCAATTATTAACTGATGTTACTCAAAAAATAGATTAATCTATTTTGTGCGTAACATCTGTTAATAAATAATTATCGAAAATGGAGAATTATAAATTTTTGAAAGCAATCTATTATTTTGCGAAGCGAAACTAATCTATACTATCAAATAAAAAATCCCGAATTTTCGATATTGAAAATTCGGGATTTTTATTTTAAAGTATGGATTTTAGGATTACATTTTTAAATAAAAATCTTTAGTCAAATTAATATAATCTTCTGTATAGTCATTTCGCTTTTCAAATTGAATGACGAGTTGATCGACAACTTCTTCAGTTTCATTTTTTTCAAATTGTAAAAGTAATCGTTCTACAGATTTATCGTGTTTAGGTTTGACCTCAGTTACTTTTGAGCAATGAAGATTATAATTATGTGCTTGTTCCTTAAATCTCAAACCTTCAATTAAAGGTAGGATAACACAGAATTTTCCATTTTTCTTCATTAGTCTTCGTACTGAACTTAATAAATCACCAGTTGGTAATTTTACAGTATGGCGGACATTATTTCTATTATCTTGATTGGATAGAGTACCGCCAGTAAAGAATGGAGGGTTACAAACTATTAAATCATATTCCTTTCGAGTAACTTTTGCATAATCTTGAATGGAATCTTTGACACAGTCTAAACGATCTGCAAAAGGAGAGTTTTGCATATTTTTTATTGCTGTTTGGCAAGCTTCCTCATCAATTTCAACTGCATCTACCTTTGCAGTAGGAACTCTTTGAGCCAACATAATGGCGATAACTCCAGTTCCAGTTCCAACATCTAAAATATCGGTTGCTTCAGCTGTATCAGCCCAAGCTCCTAGGAGAACGCCATCTGTACCTATTTTCATAGCACAGCCATTTTGTTCTACTTCAAATTGCTTAAAACGAAAAACATTATCGGATTTAGTTTCGGATTGTTGTTTTTGATCTGCCATCTCTTATCTTTTTTTTATGCAAAAATACTCACTTTTTAATTAAATACTTCAGTTTGATATTAAATTTTTGAATGTGTAAATATCTGGTTACTAGGCATACTTTTTGATTTTGTAAGATGTCGGGGGGACGACTAAGTGAAATTTCCACAAGTCAAACGTTCGATTTTATCTTAATAGTACATGCTTACTATTCCTCCTATTTTAAACCATCTGAGTCATAACTAGCCTTTATTGCGACAAGTGCAAAACTTTATTTTTTATAATACTAATTAAGTTTTTTATGAAAAAACAACTAGTAATTCTACTTTCTGTGATTCTATTTCTAGGATCATGTAAAAAAGATAGTTCAGAAACTGAAAGTCCAAATGTTCAATTAGATGAAGATTTAGAAAATACTTTAATTGCAGCATCTGATGGTAATGGTTTAGATCATTTTATCTTACCAAATAGCAATGAGTTTAATAAAATACCTCAAGATCCATTAAACCCGATCACTACTGAAAAGGTAAATTTGGGAAAAATGCTTTATCATGAAACTGGTTTGGCTATTGATCCAATGAAAGAATTATCTATGGAGACTTATTCTTGTGCATCTTGTCACTTTGCTTCGGCAGGTTTTCAAGCTGGAAGATTTCAAGGAATCGGAGAAGGTGGAATTGGATTTGGGTTAAATGGAGAAGGACGAATTAAAGGATCATTTTATGATGGATCGGAAATCGATGTTCAACCAATTCGTACACCTACTGCTATGAATGGAGCCTATCAAAAAAATATGCTTTGGAATGGACAATTTGGAGGAACAGGACTAAATGTAGGAACTGAAACCCAATGGACAGAGGGAACTCCCATCCAAACGAATCATTTAGGATTTGAAGGATTAGAAGTGCAAGCAATTGCTGGATTGGGTGTACATAGAATGGATATTACAACTGATTTTTTAGAGAGGCTTCCTGAATATAAAACCTTTTTGGATGCAACTTTTCCAGAACTTCCAGAAGCTGAAAGGTACACGAAGCCAACGATGGGACTTGCAATCGCTGCTTATGAAAGAACATTGTTATCCAATCAGGCTCCATTCCAAAAATGGTTAAGAGGTGATGAATTAGCAATGTCTGATATAGAAAAAGAAGGAGCGATTTTATTTTTTGGAAAAGCCAATTGTAGCAATTGCCATAACGGGCCAGCATTAAATAAAATGGAATTTCATGCTATCGGGATGAAGGATTTATATGAATGTGCTGAAGAAGTTTTTAAAGCAAATGCAGATTCTAAGGAAAACTTAGGGCGAGGAGGATTTACTGCAAATAGTGATGATAATTATAAATTTAAAACACCTCAATTATATAATTTGGCAGATTCTCCATTTTATGGACATGGTGCAAGTTTCAGAAGTATTAGAGATGTTGTGGTTTATAAAAACAATGCTATTGCGGAAAATTCAAATGTTCCTGCTTCTCAGTTATCAAGTGAATTTACTCCTTTGAATCTGAGTGATGATGAAGTTAATGCTTTGACTGCATTTTTAGAAATATCACTTAGAGATAATGATTTGAAAAGATACGAACCAGAAATGTTGCCATCTGGGAATTGCTTCCCATTCAATGATCCTATGGCGGCTAATGAATTGGGTTGCAATTAACTCATCCAAGTTGCGGATAATTTGATATAAGATGATGAGTATTAGGTATTAAGACTACGAACCATTTTCAATACTCAATACGCATCATCTCGATACATTTTTTTGAACACAAAATCATCAATCAATATTTATCCGCAACTTGGATTAAATAGTTAATTCCTACTCCCTTAACAAAATTAAATGGGAAATATCATTTTTAAAAATCTCGAATTTTCGTAATTGAAAATTCGAGATTTTTTTATTTATAGATAAACAAGTACGAAACATGACAAAGACTCTGCGAAACTTACGACAAAAATTAATTTTAGGATAAATTTTAAAACCTTTTCCGTTGGTTTTTTCTTAATATTACAATGAATTCTATCTAAAAACTTAAGAAATCAAAACCTAACTGGTATGAACAAAATTTTACCTTCCAACCTCAAAACACTATTATTTTTTTTCCTTCTAATATTTAGTGGAACTCAACTTCAAGCTCAAATCATTATTAGTGAATTTTCTTGCGCCAACCAAGGAGATTTTATCAATGCCGATGGCGATGATAATACGGATTGGATTGAACTGCATAACCAAGGTAGTTCGTCGGCTGATATAAGTGGATATTATTTAAGTGACAAATTAGGAAATCCTACAAAATGGGAAATTCCTGCTGGAACTTCTATTCCTGCCAATGGGTATTTAACAATTTGGGCTTCAGGTTTAGATGGAACTATTGGTGGACAATTACAGACTAATTTTAAAATTACTCAGACTCGAAATAATGAGGACATAGTTTTAGCAGATCAGTCGGGAACGGTAATTGATTTTCATGAATTGGATGTCCCTAACCAAATTCATCATTCCTATGCAAAAGATGCTAATGGCAACTGGGGTGTAAGTCCTAATCCTACATTTGGAAATGCAAATGGAGTAGTTTTTACTGGAGGTTATGCAGAGAAACCCGAAATGGATCCTGATGCTGGATTTTACTCATCTCAAGTAACAGTTTCTTTTACGATACCTGCAAATACGACGGTTTATTATACAACTGATGGAAGCCGACCTAACAATGGTTCTACAATGGTTACTGGGGATTTAACCTTAACTCAAACAACAGTACTAAGAGCAGTAGCTTACCATAATGACGGAACAATTTTACCCAGCTTTTATAAAACCAATACTTATTTTGTAGATGATTTTCATACTGTCCCAGTTGTTTCTGTTTCTGGAGGTCAAGAAGTTGATAATTTGTTGGCTGGAAGTTTTAGTGAGCCTTTGGGGTATTTTGAATTGTTTGATGAAAATCAGGAAGAGGTAGATGAAGGGCAAGGATTTTATAATAAACATGGAAACGATTCGTGGGCTTACGACCAAAGAGGATTTGATTGGATTATGAGAGATCAAACAGGTTATGATGATGAGGTGTCAGGTCAAATTTTTGAACAAAAAGAAAGAACAGAATATCAACGTCTGATTTTTAAGGCTGCGGCAAATGATAATTATACATTTGAAAATGGAGCACATGTAAGAGATGCTTATGTTCATACTTTATCGCAATTAGCAGATTTGGAAATGGATGAAAGAACTTCTAAATTTTGTGTGGTATATATCAATGGAGAGTATTGGGGCGTATATGACATGAGAGAAAAAGTGGACGATCATGATTTTACAAAAGAGTATTATGACCAAGGTAAAGAATGGATTGATTTTATAAAAACATGGGGAGGTACTTGGGAGGAATATGGTTCTATTGCTGATTTTGTAGACCTACGAACTTTTGTTTTGAATAATGATATGACTGATGCTGATAATTATGCTTTTGCTAGTGAACGTTTGGAAATTCAAAGTTTAATTGATTATGTATTGTTACATCAACATATAGTAAGTAAGGATTGGTTGAATTGGAATACTGCTTTTTGGAGAGGAAGAAAACCAACTGGAGGAGCTCAAAAATGGAGATATATTCTTTGGGATGAGGATGCAACTTTTGGTCATTATATCAACTACACAAATATTCCTGATGATAGTCCAACAGCAGATCCTTGTAATGTAGAAATTGCACTTCCAAATATTGATCCTGAAGGCCATATCGAGATGTTTAATCAACTTTACATGAATGAAGATTTTAAACAAACTTACATAAATAGATATGCAGATCTGAATAGTACCTTTTTCAGTTGTGATTATATGATTCCATTATTGGATAGTATGATTGCTGTAATTGAACCTGAAATGCAAAGGCAAGTAGATACTTGGGGAGGAACTTATAGTGGATGGCAAGATAATGTACAAGAGCTAAGAGATTTTATCAATACTCGTTGTACATTTATTGATGGAGGAATTGTTGATTGTTATGATGTAACTGGGCCTTTTCCATTAGAGGTGAAAATTGAACCTGCAAACTCTCCTAATAAAGTAAAAGTAAATACAATTGTTCCCAATGCTTATCCTTATCAAGGAGAGTATTATGGAGGTGTAAATGTTTCTTTGGAAGCGCAACCTGGTATCAATTGGGAATTCAATCATTGGGAAGTTGCTAACCAAACATTTGGACCCGATCAATTTGCACAAGCTATTGAGGTAGGTTTTGAAATGGGAGATACGATAACTGCCTTTTTCCAACCTGGAGTGCCTTGTGCTACACCTAATGCATTAACCATTGATAATATTTCTATGTTTGGAGTTGATTTTAATTGGGTTGCCCCTGCGAATACTGCGGCTATCAGCTATGAGGCACGTTATCGAGAGGTGGGAACAACTGATTGGGTTTCCATTTCCACCGAGGATCAAGACTATAGTTTTGGTGGTTTAAAAGCATGTACCGATTATGAATTAGAGGTACGAACTATTTGTGAAGTTGCTTTAAGTAATTTTGTTTCTACAAATTTCCAAACAGCCTGTACAACCAATACTTCGGAACTCGATGGAAGTAATATTGCGAACTTTAAGGCTTTCCCTAATCCATTTAGAGATCGTTTAAATATAGAATTTGATTTAGCAAAATCTGAAAATGTAACAATAGAATTACATACATTACATGGTCAATTGGTGATGAGTGAAACTAGAGGATTACTTTCAAGTGGTAATCATTTAATTGATGTTCCTTTGGATGCTCATTGGAGCAATGGCATGTATTTGTTAAGAATTGTAACTGAAAATGGCTCCGTCGTGAAACGGGTGATGAAAGCAAATTAATTGGTTGTTTTGATAAAAGTCAAAAGGCTCATTGCTTAATCAAGCAATGAGCCTTTTGAATATCGAACAATAGAACAATAGAACAAGGAACAAGGAACAAGGAACAAGGAACAAGGATTTGAGAAGTTTGACGAATATATTTTGAGACCATACAAGAAGGTTCGTCAAAACTTCTCAAATCTTAAATCCTTGTTCTATTAGCGCAGCGTTCGATATTCAAACGCGTTCGATATTCAATTCACCTTTTCCAATAACAATGCTTTTACATAACCTTCTTTTCCATTGTAAATTACCTTACTCCAATATTGATCAATTCGTTCGATTACTTCTACTTTAGTTCCTATTTTTAATCGTTTCAAAACTTTTGAGGAAGATGTAGGTAAAGTTCTTAAACTTGTTTTCTTTGTTATTGAAAAAGAATCATAACTCACAACTGGCGATTTTGCAACAAAAACTTCTTGCTTTTTGACAGGAGTAATGATTGGATCTGATTTAATAACTCTAACAGGTTTTGACTCAACAATAAGTTTT
Organism: uncultured Saprospiraceae bacterium; assembly: GCA_937918905.1. GTDB lineage: Bacteria > Bacteroidota > Bacteroidia > Chitinophagales > Saprospiraceae > CAJQQY01. The sequence continues at coordinate 37,182 of CAKZSH010000014.1, read as the reverse complement.
GGATTTTCAATAATGATAGGTTGACTTTTTACAATCTCCTTTTGAGGTTCAATAATGACTTCCTCCTCTTTTGTAATTATTTCCTCTTTTACAATGCGTTTTTTACTTTTTAATAAAAGTGCAGTTTCGTAGTCATTCGTTGATAATTTTCCAGAAGTTGATTGTGTTGAGTCTAAATTAATATTTGATTCATAACTAGAAACTAATTCTACTTGCTCTTTTATTTCTTCCTTTTCAATTATTTCGATGGGTGTTTCTTTTGATAAAAATTCCTCTGTTACCGCAAGTTTTGGTTCAACTTGAATTGTCGAATTATCAATATCATTTGATAATTTTAGTAAATTAAAAACCTCTTTATCTTCCCCGAATTCAGTAATCGCAATAACTTTTGATAATTTTTTTAAAACGAGTTCTGCATCTTGATATCGAAATAATTGTTGTAAAGCTATTGTTTTTAAAATAAGACTTTCTTTGATTTGGTTAAGTTGAATCAATCGAATAGACATGACCTTATTCATTTTTTCAGGAGTTTCTTTAGCCTTCTCGATAACCGCAATTATATTGTTAAAGTTTTTTTCTAAAGTTCTTTCATCTAAGCTTGTAACTGTTTTTTCAAGATCTCCTTTTTGATAAAAGTCAAAACCCTTTTGAAACATACTAGATGCAAAGTCAAGATTTACAGTTGCTAAATAACTTGAAAATGGTTCTAGTTTTTTTTCGATATTAGTCACTTCAATATTTACTTTTTCTTCCGCTTCTATTCTATTATAAATCTTTAAGTTTAATTGTTCTTCTAATTCTTGAATTATATTTTTGCTTTCATTATTATCAAAAGCTAACAAGTCAAGAAGATGATCTCGATGTGCGTAAAGCGCTTTCTGATTACTATAAAATAATTTCTTTCGTTGTTTTTCAAGGTATCCATTTTCAGCAAGAAAAATTCGCATCAAAGATTTACGATTGGAGTTAAAATGTTTTAAAGTATTCTGATTAACGACTTCAAAGCCAGTCTTTTCTATTTCTAAAATCACCTCTTGATTGGAAGTTGTGGATGGAAATTTCAATTTAAACCTTCCTTTATAATCTGATAAAATAGGTTCAGTTAAGGAGGTAGAAATTTTCACATCATTAACATATTGAATGACCTTATTCTTTTCTTTACTATTATGAATAGAAATCCTTCCACTCACCTCGTTGACCTGTGCAGGTAACAATGAAGTAAATAATAGTAAAAGGAAAAGTAATGCATGTTTATTGGGATGCATAATAAAATTATTTTGATAACACCTTAGAGAAAAAGACAACAACTTCATGCAATGATATGATTCTATCATTTGCAACATAGCTTGAGATTTTGACGGTAATGTTGGATTTAGTGAAGAATTGTTTTCTCGTTTAATACTATGAAGGTAAAATTATTTTTTATTTTTTCATTCCTAAGCTCCTTGTTTTTAACATAACTCATTAGAAACAACTTTTATTTCCTACTCCCTTATGTCATTATTCAGCATTAGCTATACACGAGTCAAGGTTTGACTTATAAGTGTTTTGGGTCACAAAGTTATGACTAATTATTCGGTCATAACTTTGTGACCCAAGACAAGAAACACTTGTAAAAATAATGGAAAGGAATCACTAGTTGTAGATACTCGATTTAATAGTGGAGGATGGTTACATGATGATCTTGCGACATTTTTGGATAGTAAAAAAAAACTAATCTTTCAAAATCAAAACCTTTCGACTATACCTCTGATTCTCAACTACAAAAGAAATAAAATAAACCCCCTCTACCCAAGAAGAACTATCAATATATTTACGACCACTTGACCCTTCAAAAGAGCCAATTTTTTGTCCAATCATATCAATGACTTCCATTTGGATATGCATCATTCCATCCCATTCAATAGTTAAAAAATCAGTAGCAGGATTAGGATATATTTTAAAATTGGATTCTACCATTGGATCAATTGTAGAAGTAATGTTATTACAAAAAGTAGAATCAGGATTAATTTCAATCCAACCTTTTTGGCTCAAATCTTTTCCATCAAATGCTTCAAAATCTGAAGGGTATCTTTTCATTCTAAAAGTCAAATTATTATTGATGGATAAAATGTCTCCTTGAGTCGCAGGGGTACCACCAATCAAAGGCGTTTTGTATTCCCATACGATTTCGTTGTTTGGAGTCAACTCCACACTATAACCAAATCGTCCTGCAGTCAACAAGGTATTTCCATTAGGTAAAACTTGAACGCTAGAGAGTCCCGTAGACCAAAGTTTGGTAGAATCTGGATGCTGAATAGTGAGATCAAAATTATTGGGTAAGTAAGCATTATCAATATAATCATATGCCCAACTGTACATGTCCCAACTAGGATTTAAAATATTTGCAACAGAATAATCATTCCCAATTCTATTGTTATACAATGCAATTTTTCCATATTGAGGTTGAAAATCTTCTAAAAAATCATCTACCCAATGTGCATCATGTTGGAAAAATAATTTTTGATCAGAGGAATCTCCTTGCTGAAAAGTAATGGGATTTCCCCATCGAAACATCAAGTCGCCACCCCTATTACTCAACCCACCATTATGACCTGCAGCTTGAGCAGTTGTGGTCGTTTTATCAATGATCCAAATTTCATCAAAGTAAGGAACACTTAGTAAAATTTGATTTAAACTATCATTGTAATCTATGGAGTTACTGTGCATCCAATCAGGATGTCCATCAGGTCGCCCATAATTAATATCAATGAGTTCAGGGTGATCTGCGATTATTCCAAAGTTACTTTTACTAGCATCAAAGTCTTGAACCAAATGATCCCAAGCATGCCATTCCCAAATTATCTCATCAGTATTGGGGTCGATTTCAAATATCCAATCAGGCCAAAGTTTGGCTTGTGCTAGGGTAGAAGTATCTCGACCAGCTTGAATGCATTCATCTATATTTTTTAATTCCCAAGCTAAAGCGATAATAGTTCCGTCACCAGTAATCGCAAAATCATGGTGTAACCTATTTATGGAATCATTCATTTCGAAACTCCAGATCAAATCATTATCCCAATTTCTGATTTCTAAAATAGCACCTCCACCGCCTGCCCATATCGCATCACTTGTAACATTAGCTGGTCTTTTACTTTTATATAACAATCCATTTGCATCAAGGTAAGCAGTATTGGCAGGGCGAAAATTAGCATCATCTTCCCAAGTATGAACTACTTCACCGCAGTTGTTGAGTAAATAAACATGAGGCTGATTATGTGGGTAAATTAAGTTATATCCATCAAATGCTTTTACAGGATCATAACTCAAAAGTCCAACCGTATTTTGGGCAGTTAAATAAAAACTACTTCCCAAAAGAATTACCACAATAATGAATTTAATTTTATGCATCAAATTTTATATTTTTCTTAATCGTTTTTCTTTTTTTGTTGTAAAATTAGGATTTAATCTATTTGATAAAAAGAGCATGGGAAAGTATTTATGTAAGATGGGCGAAAGATATGGAAGTTATTAGTAAAAAAATCGAAACCAATTATTTTTTTCTAAGTTTTATATACACGAGTCAAGCCTTTACTTTTATTGAAGTTCTTTTCTTCTGATGTTCATGTTTTTTGGAGTATTGATGTTCTTAGAACCTGTTTAAACTTTTTTTCGTCTCGAAGAAAAAAATCTAAACAGGTTCTAATAAGTCAAAGTCTGACTTGAAAAGTCAGACTTTGACTCGTGTTAAGCATATCTTGAAAATCAATAAAATATATAAAATCAAAATTTAATCTCTCAAATTATTGCACTTTTTTCTTTTCTTGCAACACTTCAAAATAAATTATTTTAAATGAGAATTTTAACCATAAGTGGCTCAAATCGTATCGGTTCTTCTAATAAAAAATTAGTAGAGGCTTTGCCATTTCTTTTTCCAAAACAAGACATTTACGGATATGATGCAATCTATGAATTACCACTTTTTCAAGTAGAATTGGATAAAAATCCTTTGCCTCAAAAAGTGAAAGAATGGAGAAGAAATGTAAAAGAAGCTGATGCAATAATTTTTTGTACACCTGTTTACATTTATAATATACCTGCCTCAATAAAAAATGCTTTAGAATGGTTGGCTTCCTCAGGAGAGTTAGATGCAAAGCCAGTTTTAGCGATGACTTTTACTCCTAATCCTCCTCGTGGAGAAAAAGCAATGCAATCATTACTTTGGAGTTTACAAGCCTTAAATTCAAGAATCGTTGCACAACTACCTTTATATCAAACCGATATTGTTTTTGATGAAAATGGAAAGCTAAAAGAAAGTGAAGGCAAGACGTTATTATTAAATGCTATCGAGATGCTATTCTAATAAACAATAATGTGTATGGATGTATAAGTGTTAATGTGTATATGAAGATTCCTTCAAAAATGAATTTTTTCATTTAAAAATCAACACAAAATATTCGACAACCATAACACATATATATTTATACACCTAAGCACAAGAGGTTTAGCTTGGGCGTGTATTAGTTGGAAAAAATCAAAAAATAATTTACTTTCAAATATTTTTTAAACAAACTTAAAATAAAAATGCCCATATTAAGATTACTGATTGTTGTAGCTATCGTTTACTTTTTTTACAAAATGGTAACTTGGTTACCACAAGCGATGTCCAATACTATTTTATGTCCTAATTGTGATGGGAAAGGTCATTGGTATGGAGTGCGTCACCGTGAAGAATGTAAAACTTGCCAGGGTAGTGGACGATTGCCTAAAGGCCGTTAAAATTTTGAATAGCGAATATCGCACAAGGAACACTACGCGAAGGAATCTCGAAGTTTGACGAATATATTTTGAGGTAAAACAAGAAGGTTCGTCAAAATCTCAATTCATAAATCCTTGTTCTATTGTTCGATATTCAAAAAAAGTAAATTCAACTCCTTATCAATAACTAAACTTAACTTCTACTCGTCTATTTTTTGATTTTCCGTTTTCAGTTTTGTTAGAAGCAATAGGATTACTTTCACCTAAACCAATAGCAGAAATTTTACTAGCATCTGCTCCTTTTTTTATCAAATAACTTCTAACAGCGTCCGCACGGTTTTTTGAAAGTGTATTGTTATAATTTGGATTACCATCACTATCCGTATATCCAAATAGTTCCACTTTAAAATTATTAGCTTGAATTAAATTCAGAACTCGATTCAATTCAGAAAAAGATTCAGGTTTTAATTCATATTTATCAGTATCAAAAAAGATATTTTCCAAAGTAATATTGATTCCTTTTTCAGTCAACTCTGCTACCGTAAACATTTCCAAATTCTCTTTAATTTCTACCTGTTGATTTTGACTAAGGTCGATGTTATTTGCAATTGGAAAATAATTTTCTTTTTGGATATGGTAACTATATTTTCGATTATCAGGTAGGACTGCAAAAAATTCCCCTGTTTGAGGATTACTTTTTAATTGAGCAACTACCTTCCCCGATTCTAAATCTTCGATAACTATTTCAGCATCAACGGGAGCACCTTGCGAATTTTTTAATACACCTGAAATGGTGGAAACTGCCTGAGGGCGCATAGCCTTTGGCAAGTCCACTTTATAAATATCTTCCGACATACTATTATCAGGTGAGAAACTAAAAAAAGCTGTTGTACCATCCGTACTTACTTTGTATCCCCAATCATGATTTGGAGTATTGATCTCTCTACCAAGATTAACAGGAGTACTCCAGTTCGTCCAACTATCATCCAATCTAGTAGTTTTATATACATCTAATTTTCCTAAACCTCCATGCCCGTCAGAACTAAAATATAATGTTTTCATATCAGGATGTAAAAATGGTGATCGATCCCTAAAAGGAGTATTAATTCGATTTCCAATGTTTAAGACCTGGTTCCATTTTCCATTTTCATCTTTTAAACAAACATAAATATCATAGTTATCCTCATTTGCAAAACCAACTCTGTCCTCTCTTTGAGAAGCAAATAACATTACTTTTCCGTTACTTGAAATCGAAGCATCTCCTTGCCATTTTGTAGCATTAATGACTTCAGGTAAATATTCAATATCTGACCACCCAGTAGCGGTTCGATTGCTAAAACATAACTTTCCACTTCTAAATAAAAGCATTTGAGTGCCATCAACTGAAATCGCTTCAGGAGCTTCGCTCGACTTGATGGTATTGACATCAATCATCAATCCAGCGGGCGCCCATCGTTCATTACTTCTAGTAGAAATAAAAATATCTTCGTTTCCTAAATTATCATCACGATCTCGACCACAAAAATAAATGACATTTCCATCAGCAGAAATTACAGGCGCATATTCACTTCCTGAAGTATTGATAGCGCTACTTAATTTGTTCAATCGAACATTTTGAGCAGGTGCTTCAAGGATACTCAGCAATTGATTGTAAGGAATAGAACCATCTTTAAAATAAGGTTCATATTTTTTAGTTGTGATTCTTACTTGCTCCCAGTTTTTTCTATTAATATCATCTTCAATAATTCTTGTCAAAATTTTATAAGCAGCAGGATGTGGGGCAGTATTTTTTATAAATTGATCGAATTCGTTTTTACTATTTTTATCAAAATCTCTAATTTGAAGTGTTTCATATTCTTTTGCTTTTAATAAATCATCTTCAATTTTTTGAGCATCAGCAAATTGACTTCCATATCTTAATTTGAATTCTCGTATTTTTCCTTCATCCAAGTTAATGGAATACATGTCATATAAATCCGCAATTATATTGTTATTAATATTTGACTTTGGATAAAGTGTTAGGAACTTTTCATAAGTAAGAATAGTTGGATTATTTTGAATAACACTTAAAAGTTGAGTTTCCAATTGTGGTGCATTTTCATTATCTGGATAGGTTTCTAAAAAATTCAATAAAGTGAGTGCATCTTTTGAATGGCGAATTTTAGTAATAGCCTGAGCCTCTTGATTTTTACGAATGGAAACCAACTCTCCTTCCAAATCTTCTGGAAAAGGATAATTAGGATATAGTTTTGCAAATTCCAATACGCCCTCTTGACCATATTTTCCTTTGTACATAAAGAAAAAGTTTTTCCATAATTCATCATTGGCTTCGTGGTTAGGGTAGGAGAGTAACCACCAATTAAAATCAGCCTCAGTACCTGATTGAACCAATATTTTTACAAGCTGATCTTTTGCAAATTTTTGATGAAGACTTTTAGGAAACTCGTCTAAGAAGTTTTGATATTTTTCTTTATTCTTTAAAGCATGTATTGCTTGATAAGCTTTACCACCTTTTGATTTTACATATGGATTGGTTGGAAAAGTTTTTGCAAACTCATCATACATTTTCCAATTTTCTGCTTTCATTGCGACCTCAAAATGCCTCATTTGTCCAGCCTTCCATAATTCAGGAGTCTTTGATTTTAATGATTTTTTATATTTTTCCAAAAACTCCTCAAAGCCTTTTCGAGTATTTAATTCTACTGCATTATCATAAGCAAGTTGATTTCTTTTTTCGATAACTTGGTTGCGATATTTGACACTTGTTTTTTTATAAAAAACTAAAAAATCATCATAGCCTTCAATCGTGTTTTTTTCATCAGCAATAGCAATAGCTGCTTCTGTGATTTTACTTTTTAATTTTGAGGCTCTTATTTTAAATTCTTTTTTGTACTTCTTTTGTTTTTTATCATTTAAGTTTTTATAGGCTTCATTGTAAGCCTGATAATATTCCCAAGCCTTATCAATATTGTAATCAGGAGCATCATTGTTAGAATAGATGGTAGCCATTCCATAATTTGCAAATGCAGACATGGTTTTATTATCGAGATCTTTTTGGAAGGCATTTACAGCAGCTTCAAATTCATTATTTTGAAGGTTTTCAAACCCTAGATTGGTTTGACCTAAAATAGATGAAGTGAAATAAAAAAAAGTAATATAAGTAAACAGTAGTGGGCGCATAAATGGTTTCATTAAAATAGAATTTTAGAAATTGGGATTGTGATTAATTGGAATTATTTTATTGAAAAAAAATTGGAACTGTTCAATTCGATCTTGTAACCGCCAACTTCAGTTGGCAGGTTGTCCCAAATTTGTTGTTTAACTATTTTAAGACGATGTCCTTTATCTTAAAACAACTTGCCAACTGAAGTTGGCGGTTACAAGGTTTTAATATTGCCTTCTGAATAAAAATTATTTTCATTAGGGAATGGAAAATTAATAAATTCACCTTGAACCTGTGATTTCAAATATATAAAGAAACTTTTAGATTTCTTCTTTCAAATTTGGTGAAATAAAATTTTATTTGCTGTTTAGAGTCTTTTTATATTAACCTAAATAAACTCGGGATGAAATTTGGTCAGAGATGTTACTTTTTAGCAAATATTATTTTTATTTCATTTTTGTTAAAAAGTTGCGAATCCCCCCAATCAACCAAAATTACAGCCCTTCCCCAATCACAATTTTCCATTTCTGAAAGTACCTTAATTGATGAATATGATTTTATCATTCAGGAACAATTTCGCTTAAAAAATGCACCAACAGGATTGGCTGTTGCGATTGTAAAAGATGGAAAAATTTTACTACAAAAAGGTTATGGAATTAAGCAGGTAGGTACTACTGACTCCATCGATCAAAATACTGTTTTTAGAATTGCTTCTTTATCCAAAGGATTTGCATCAGTACTTGCTGCCATAGCTGTCAATGAAAAAAAATTAACGTGGGATTCAAGAGTAAAAGATTACATTCCAAGTTTTTATTTGTTCGATGATTTAGCGACAAAATCTTTGAACTTAAAACATGTGCTAAGTCATTCGACTGGGTTGCCACGACATACTTTTGGAAATTTAATTGAAGCAGGGCAATCCCTCGAACAAATGATTCCAAGGTTGGAAGAGGTTCCTTTGATTGCAAGGCCAGGGCAAGTTATGGCGTATCAAAATTTAGCTTATAGTTTGGTTCAACCCATGTTGGAAAAGGCTATGGGAATGACTTATGATTCTTTGATAAAAACTAAAATTTATGAACCGTTGGGAATGAAAAATGCTTCTATTGATTTTGAAAGTCTATTTGAAAATGAGAATGTAGCTCAACCTCATAATTCCAGAAATAGTTATTCCATGCAACAGGAAGATGATTATTTTTCTGTACTTCCTGCTGCGGGGGTAAATGCAAGTATTGCTGATATGGCTCTTTGGATAAATGCCTTGTTGGGACATCATCCAGAAGTATTGTCGAAGGAGACTCTTGAACCTATTTATAAAGAAAACAATATACTTCCAAAAAATAATCCTTGGTCAAGAAGCTGGGATGATGTCGAATCGGTAGGCTATGCTATGGGCTGGAGAACTGTTAATTATAAGGGACAAGACTTGATTTATCATGGAGGATATCTGAATGGGTATCGAACTGAAATGGCTTTTTCTTTAGAGCATGATACAGGTGTGGTGATTTTATCCAATTCCTTTTCTCGATTTTTAATGCAAAGTGTTCCTGCCTATTTTGATGTTTATAATGAGATTTTTGAAATTGAAAAAATTAGTACGGATTCAGTTGTGAATCAAACTTTAGAAAATAAAAATTGAAAATTTCTTCTATTGTTCAACTCTTTTGCTAATTTGCAACAATTTAAATTTAAACACTTAATTGATATTTCACCTAAAAAAAAATAGTAAAATGGATAAACCAAAAGTAGGAGGCACTTCTCCAATTAGAGTTACTTTAGAAGAAGGAAAAAAATATGCTTATTGCACTTGTGGTGCTTCGGAAAACCAACCATGGTGCAATGGTAGCCATAAAGGAACATCATTTACACCAATGGTTTTTACCCAAGAGACTGAAAAGACAGCAGGTATTTGTACTTGTAAATTAACTTCTAATCCTCCGTTTTGTGATGGTTCTCATAAAGAATTAAAGTAGATGATTGTTTTTGATTATGGATTCAAGATTAAGTGTGTTAAGGAAAATTCATGATACGTTAGAGTGAAGTATGTCAAAGTCCGTGGCTAAAATAACTCAAAATATTTTTCTTAACACACTTAATTCATAATCTTGAATCCTATAAGACATCGCTAAATTTTCATTTCCTCTTTTATATCCTTAACCAGAATTCCATTTGTAGAACTATTGTTAGGATATTTTGAAATAAAATATTTTACAGCCTCTGTGAGTTCCTTCTTTTGAAAATCATTTTTAGTTTTTTTATAAAAATGATATTGTGATAATACGTGCATTGCCGCAGCCTCTTCTCGATTGATTTCTTTAAAAAAATCTTGGTTCTGAGACATTCCTTTAAATATTTCAACTGCTCGTTCATAACTCTTGGTATGCAAAAAACTAAATGCAACTAAATATTGAGCTGGCGAAAACAAGGGATTGGAAAGAGGAATTTGAGCAGCTTTTGATATACAATTTTGATATTCTTTTTTCTCATAACTTTCCATTGCCATTGTCAATAACTTGACTGTAACTTCCTCCACATCAGGATCTCTATCTTCATCCTTGTTTTGTTTAAAATGTTCAATTCGACTTTTTACAAAAACCATATCAGGTTGAAAAGATGCGGTTACTGCTTGCAATAAATTTTTCGAATTATTAGAAGGAGAATACTTTGATAGTTCATTATTAACTTGAGTGGAAGAGTTAGCGGTTGTGTTTTTTTTTTCAGATGAACAACTAAAAATTAAAAGAGAAAATAAAATGAGTTGAAGCAATTTAGGCATTAGAAAGGTTGTTAGATTTTTGGAAAAATTGTTTTTTATTTTTTAACGCAAAGGCGCAGAGGTGCAGAGAATTTTTCCCTACCTGACGCAGGTAGGTTCGAAAAATTTTAATCTCAGCGACTCAGCGTTGAAAAATTTATTGGCGAAGCTAATTATCAGCAACTTAGGTTAACCATCTAAATTTAATGACGACAGCCACACATCGTAGGCATAAATCCTCTTGTCGATTCGATGAAAGGAATATTATTCGCACCACCTTCTTTTTCAAAATAAAAAGGAGCTCTTTTTTTATCATAATTTCCAATCTCATTCATTGTTTCTGAATCATACAATCGACCATTTACCATAGTGTATTTTACCGTTTCAGAATTTCGAATATCATCCAATGGATTTTTATCCAAAACAATCAAGTCTGCCAATTTACCTTTTTTCAAAGACCCAATTTCACTATCCATTCCTAGATAAACAGCACCATTAATAGTGGCCGCTCTCAAGGCTTGCATATTGGTCATCCCACCTTGCTCGAACATCCACAACTCCCAATGCGCTCCAAGTCCTTGTAATTGACCATGAGCACCTAAATTGATATTGACACCTTCGTTTTGAAGTTTAGCACAACTTTGAGCGGTCAAAATATGTCCATTTTGATATTCCTCATCAGGGATAATTTTTCGATGTCTTGCTCTTGAATCAAGCATTCCTCGTGGCATAAATTTTAACAACCGATCTTTTTCCCAAACATTTGTTCTTTCGTAAAAAAAGTACTCTCCATTGATACCTCCATAATTCACAATCAGCGTAGGCGTGTTATGCGCTTTTGTATTTTTCCAAATTTGAATTACATCATTATGAAGTGGTGCAACAGGTAAATTATGTTCAACTCCCGTATGACCATCAATCACCATATTCATATTATGATAGAAAAATGAACCACCTTCAGGTACCACCAACATTTTTAATTCTCTTGCAGCTTGTAGCACCTGTTGCCGTTGTTCTCTTCGAGGTTGATTATAACTTTTTACAGAAAATGCACCATAGGCTTTTGTTCTTCGAAGTGCAGATTTAGCGTCTTCAACTGAATTGACAACTGCTTTGAAATCTCCATCGGCACCATATAAAATTGTTCCTGTTGAATACAATCGAGGCCCTACCATTTCTCCTGCTTTAATCAATTCCGATTGTGCAAAAATCATTTCTGAATTAGAAGAAGGGTCGTGAGCAGTAGTGACTCCGTAAGCAAGATTTGCATAATAATGCCATTGCTTTTTAGGGCTGGTTCCGAATCGAAAATTTCCTAAATGCCCATGAACATCAATGATGCCTGGCATGATCGTTTTTCCTTCGCAATTTATAACTTTTGCATCCCGTGGAACTGAAACATCTGAAGATTTCCCAACCGCCGTAATTTTATTGTTATGAATAACAATGGTTCCATTTTCGATGACCTCATTTTTTTCCATAGTGATAATGGTCGCATTGGTAAATGCAAGCATACCTTCTGGTTGATCGGTCTTTATTTTTAAATCAATTTTAAGTCCTACGGAATCAATTGGAGGAACAGAATCCACCTTTCCAAGATGAGGAAATCGATCTTCTATCGAACTAGTGAAATACTCATTCCCAAGCGTCCAATGTACTTTTTTACTATCCTTACTCCAATGTAAATTAATCCCTGCGTCACGACCTATTTGTGCTACAGGTACAGCTTTTGTTTTGGCTGATAGTCCAATTGGTTTCCCAATCTTTGGCATAGGAGCAACATATACTTTATAGAGGTCAGTATATGCAATCCATTGGTTATCAGGACTTTGCGAGAATTGATTTGTGTATTTTGTATTAAAAATAACTTGCTCATCAGAACCATCTAACTCTATACTTTTGTATGCCTTTTTCAAACTTCCAAATAGGAATCCACCAGTTTGAAAAAAGATTCTTTTACCATCTTTACTAAAAGTGGGGTATTCGCCCTGAGGAGTTACCAATTCAGCTTTTCCACCATTTGCAGGCATTTGATAAATACCAGGTTCTTTTGTGAAAATAAATCCTTGATGGTCATTTCCGCCTGCTTTTACATACACTATATTTTTACCATCAGGAGAAAATGAAGGCGTTCGATAATTACCTTTTTGAGGAGTTAATTTTGTGGATTGACCGCTTCGCAAATTAAGTTTTCTTACACTTCCTAATTCTTCATCGTCCCAAGTAACATACACAATATGACTTCCGTCAGGAGAAAAATTTGGTTCAAATTCAAAATGTGAATCTTTTGTTATCCTTGAAGGTTTGCCGTTGGGCAAATTCATTTTCCATAAATAACCAACGGCATTAAAAACTAAAGTTTTTCCATTCGGAGAAGTTCTCACATTTCTAAGCACATTAGCTTGAAATTCCTTTGAGTCAATTTGATTTTGAAATCGAATTGTTTCGTAAACTCTATGTTTTGCATTAACCGTAAAAGGAATGTTAGTAGCTTTTTTAGAATTGACATTGATTTTTTGAATTTTACCTTTTGCCCATATAACGATATGCTGATCGTCTGGCGTCCAATCAAAACCTGTGTAAGCTCCAAAAATGGCCCATGCTTCTTGTTGATCTTTGGAAAGGTCATCATACAAAAGTCGTTCTTCACCAGTTTCTAAATCATGAACATATAAAACTGTTTTTGTTCGGACTCTTCGAATAAAAGCTAATTGTTTTCCATCATTTGATACTTGCGGACGAATGGCACCACCTGGGCCACCAACTACAGTTTTGGTTTCACCTTTTTCTCGATCATATCTTTTGATGACATAAATTTGGCTGTTGGGATCTTTATTATATTGGAAAAATCCTCCAGGGTACATGTCTTCACTAAAATAAACATAACGGCCATCAGGTGAAACACAAGGTTCGTTCACATCTTGTTGGTCATTTTTTCTTTTGGTTAATTGCACTCCTTCACCACCTGTGATATGGTACATCCACATTTCTCCAGCACCTAACGAGCGTTGAGAAGTAAAATGTTTTCTTGCAATAATATAATCACCTCCTGGAATCCATGTTCCATTATTGAGTAATCGGAAACTTTCCTTTGTCACTTGTTTAGCATCAGATCCATCGGCTTTCATTGTCCAAACATTATCACCGCCGCCTGCATCACTCGTAAAAAGAATATGTTTTCCATCAGGACTATATCGAGGTTGTACTTGATACGCCAAACCAGTTTGCAAAGGAGTTGCAAGTCCTCCCGAAATAGGAATGGAATAAATATCTCCTAAAATATCAAATACAATTTTTTGTCCATCAGGACTGACATCGAGGTTCATCCAAGTACCTTCATCCGTTGAAAATTCAATGTCTTTATAATCTCCAGGAGGATTGTTGACATCCCATTTTTTACTTTTGTCTTCTTGCGCAAAAGTAAATGAGATAGAAAAGTAGAGAAAGAAAAGGGTAGAAATTATTATTCGCATTTTCTCATTTTTTTAGTTAATATAATTAAGTAGCTCAAGTTGCGGATAAATTTGATTGATGATTTTGTATTTAAAAAATTGTATTGGGATGATGTGTATTGGATATTGAGAATGGTTCGTAGTCCCAATACTTAATACCCACAATCTCAAATCAAATTATCCGCAACTTGAATTAAGTAATTGTTCACATTTATTTATAAGTTATTTTGGATTCTTTTTTCATCCTTTGTCGTTAATCCCGAAACTTCGTGACACCGAACCGCAGGGTTCGCCTACGTTTTTTGCCTAGAAGGCTAAAAAAATAACCCCAAAAAAACATACAAATAAATGTGAGCAATTACTTAAAAGTGAAATTATGAAAAATGAAGGATTTCGTTTATTTTGAATGGAATTTCTTTTAAAATTTTATTGAATATTTTTTAATAGAAAAATGAAATATTCTATAGAATACAGCTTAAGTTGCTGATAGTCAATTTTTTATATAATTGACAAAATAATACTTAATACTTTTTTAATAAAAAATATTTAATATTTCTTTTATTTTGCTATTTTGCAAAATGAACTCTACCAAATCTCAAATGCCAGCCAAAGTTGAAAAAAAGTTGCAACGACTCGACTCTGAATTAACAGAGTTATTGAAGGTGCTAAAGGATTATTCTGAAAGAACTCTGAATAAAAAACCTGCTGAGGGGAAGTGGTCAGTTTTACAAGTTATGCATCATCTGATTTTAGCTGAAGGTTATGGTCAACGTTACGTGGAGAAGAAATTAAGTTTTAATCCTGAATTAAAAAAGGCTGGATTTCCAGCTACTTGGAGAACCTTTTTGATGAAAACATATTTGAAAATTCCATTTAAAATAAAAGCACCTGATGGAGTAAGTGGAGAACAATTACCCGATCATTCTAGTTTTTGGGAAACTGCTAAACAATGGAAACAACAAAGAGAGGAACTTCGAACTATGATGGAAAATATGCCGGTCGAACATTTTGATAAAGAAATTTACAAACATCCATTTGCTGGAAGATTGACTTTGGTTGGATTACTTGATTTTCATTTAGGGCATTTTTCAAGACACCGAAAACAAATCAATAAAATTCTTAAAAAGAGTTTTAAAATAAATGATTAAAAGTTATTGATTTTTTGTACCTATTCAGCATTGGCTGCACACGAGTCAAGGTTTGACTTTTCAAGTCAAGCCTTGACTTATAAGAACATCAATAGAAGTCAAAGCCTTGACTTATAAGAACATCAATAGAAGTCAAAGCCTTGACTTATAAGAACATCAATAGAAGTCAAAGCCTGACTTAAAAAGTCAGACCTTGACTCGTGTGCAGCCAATGCTGAATAGGTACGATTTTTTCAAAATAAAAAGCGTCGTTATAATAATTTATAACGACGCTTTTTATTTCTAAGAAATCCTTTGAAAACTTGCATCCAAATTATTCGACATCATAAATATGATTAGAATAGTTTTGTTAGTAAAATCAAGTTATGGGATTCACCACTTGACGTTTTAAAAACGTGGGCCTGAAGTTGCTACATATATTGAATAAAAGAAAATCAACATTAGAATTGCAACTATTACCATATAATAACCATAAAATTTAAAATAGGATTTTAAGCTTTCTATGGAAATTGCAAATATCTTGTTATTATTTCTTCTTAATCCTAGAATAGCACGATTTGCAAAACTCAATAAATTATATGCTGCAAAAAATGTAAGTACAATAAAGGCAATAAAAAGTAAGACACCTACTAGTTCTCCCATATCCAGACTGTTTCTAGAGTAGGAAGATCGAGAAGCCATAGTCATTTGTACAAATAAGTAAATCAAAGAAAAGGAACTCAGAAATAAACAAATGGATAGAAATTTTGCCCACTTTGCAGTTGCTATTAATTTGTCTTTTGCTGTACCACTTAAAGTTAATCCTTCCGTTAAGTCGTTATCTAAAATTGATTTATTTTCCATTATTATTTTTTTGATTGATTGTTGAAATTTGGTTCCTACTCCCTAAATTCAGCTTGAACCTGAAATTTGAGTTTTTTTGGTCTTAAAATTTAAATGATTCTATATACAAGTAAAATAAAAATGCAGTTAAAAAAACTCCAATAATAAAAATTCCATTGTACCTAAAGAATTTTAGCAATAGATCAACAGATAGTTCTAATGCGGCTGAATTTTCATAATCTGCAGATTTTTTTATCTCAAAAGAAAACAATAAAAGAGAAATAGAAGCAAGGATAAGAATTATAAAACAAGCTAAAAAGAATAAGATTCCAGCATAACCTTGCCAAGGCATTTTCGATATAATTTCACTCATAGGGGTTCGTGAAATAGAGTATACTGAGTAAAGAAGATAAGTATATCCAAAGAATGCAAAAGACATTATGCTTAATGTGAAAATAGAAATAAAAGTACTCCAGTAAGAAGTAGTTCTTAAATCTTTTTTCATAAGATCCGAAAAGATGATCTTATCCTCATCGTCTTGTGTAGATGTTGGTGTTTCCATAATCTTGTTGGTTAATATTTGTTCCATAACAATAATACTTTTTAATAGTTAAAAAAACAATTTTAAGGGATTTTAAAAGTATATGTTGTTATAGTGGAAAAGGTAAATGGGAAGGCTGCAAAAATTTTTAATAAAAAAGGATGATGAGTTTGTAAAAAAACTCATCATCCTTTTTTTATTTTAGAAAAGGGGAAATTATCATCCCTTCAAAATGATTATTCTATTGTTCAAAAATCATCAAATAATAAATTAATTTTTTATCCACCTGCAAATATTTCTCCAACAGGTTTTGTAAGTACATTGTTAGATTTTCTTTTTGCACGATTTTTATCATATTCACCTGTACCCAATTTATGAAGCATCGTGTAGTGGCTTCTTAATGCATCATAAAATGTAGTGTGTTGGTGGTAAGGTACATCATATTCCTCAGCAGTTGTTTTGACAATTCCAGATATATTTCTATAATGAACATGACAGACATGGGGGAATAAATGATGTTCTACTTGAAAATTTAATCCACCGATTAACCATGAAAACCATCTACTGCCATTAGCAAAATTGGCGGTAGTTCTCATCTCATGAATAGCCCAGTTATTTTCAACACTTCCTTTTTCATCTGTAACATAAAAATCAGTCTCTTCCAAAATATGAGCAGGTTGAAAAATAAGTGCTAAAATTAATCCTGCAATAAAATGCATTACAAAAAAGCTAAATAAAATTAGATGCCATGGAAGATCTAAAATCATAATAGGTAGAATCAAAGTAGAAACTAGGTACAACGATTTTGTAACAATTAACTCAATAAAAGTAAGTTTGAATGAGTGACCTTGTTGTGCAAGAAGTTCTTTTTGATTATATCGAATGAGTTGTTGGAGGTCTTTTACTAAATATCTATAAATAGAAAGTAAACCATAAAAGAAAGTAGCATAATAGGCTTGATACTTAAAAATTGGTTTACGTTTTTGGTCTGGTGAAAATCTCATTACGTTTTGATCTAAATCCTCATCATGTCCATGAATATTGGTAAAGGAATGGTGCAAAACATTATGTTGGATTTGCCAAGTAATATGGTAACCTCCAATAAAATTGATTAAATAACCCAATGCATGATTGACTTTTTTATTATTGGAATATGCGCCATGATTGGCATCATGCATAATGGATAATCCGATACCTGACATCCCAAAACCCATCAAAACATAGGTGAGAAAAACAGGCCAAAAGGTAGTAACGGAGGCAGTTAGAATCATTGCTAATGGAATAAAATACAAGGCTACCATAAAGGCAGTTTTGAATTTCATATTAAAATTAGCTTTTTTGGAAAGTTGATTATCTTTAAAATATTTGTTGACTCTTCGGTTTAATTCTTTGTAGAATTCAGGACGATCTTTCTTATTGAACCTAACAGTAGGTACACTCATAAGTCTAGATTTTAGCTGGTATTTGTAAATAAAATTATAATTCGTAAGCTACATAATTTGGGCTAATTTAATAACAAACTAGGGAACTATTTAATTATAGCAATGATTTTTTTACCTTAATATGATTGAATATTTTTGAGAATTACGATGTGGGATAAAATGAGCATGTTAAGATATTCACTAAATGGGTTTTCTTGGTTTTTTAATAAAAAAAGGGTGCATAACAAATTGTCGTAAATTTCACTCTTGAAATGGTTTGTGAAAATTTGTGAAAATTCGTGGCTTTCGGAGTTTTAATTTTCTCGAAGTCATTTCTTTCAAAAATGGAAGATTTTTACAAATTTAATTTCGATTTGATCGTGGTATTCATTTGGAGAGATATTCAAACGACAATTTGTTATGCACTCAATAAAAGTGAGATGGCACGAGGAGATAATTTCGAAAAGGCAATCAATGAAATGCCCTAGAACTTCGTAAAAGGAATCAGCATAGGAACTGATTTTTGATATAATTTATATTCATTTCCAAATTCCTCAACTAGTTTCCCTTCTTCTAACTTGGTTCCAAAGTATAAATAAATCGAAGTTACTCCTGCTAAAACAAAATTTATATCCGAAGGTCGAAAAAGGAAAAATCCCCAAATGATAAGTAGCATCGAAAAGTATAAAGGATGTCTTACCCATTTATTAAAGCCTTTTGTTATTAATTTTTGAGGGGTAGGAGGGTTTTTGTATTTATATTGTTGTAGCCCTGAAAATTCAGATAAATTATAATTGAATAGTACTATAATTAATAATACCATACCTAAACCTAATTCTATTAATCCTAAATTTTGTAACAATGTATTTTCAAAAAAATAATTTGGAGTAGTTTTTTTGTAAAAAATATAGATGGGAATTAGTAAACCCAATGCACTAATATTGTAAATGATTCGATAAAGTTTTTGTGGAATCCATTGGTCCATTAAAATGCTCTTTATTTTTTTATGCGCTAAAAAACTATGAAAAACATAGTAAGAAAATAAAGCAAAACCGAATAGATATAAATTCATAATTAATCAAATTTTCTATTCCCAAATAGTCGTTAATGATAAACTAAATCCAGATTGTTTTTCGATATTTTTTCCTGCAAAATCAAATGAAGTATTTATCACAATTAAATAGTTTTTTGCAAACTCAATTGATATTCCTGGATACAATGTCCATTTTGATTGTTCTATATTTTCAGTTTTGTAATATTGAAAGCCACTTCCGAGTATCAAAAGGAGATTATCATTGAGTCTTCTAATACCATAATCTGCATTAAAAAAATAAGCTGAAGTTGGAATGCCTTTTACATCATTTTTAAAGTAATCTTGAGTTTGAAAATTGATGTCAATGGATTGTTTTTCATTGAAAACTAAAGACCCCACGAGACCTAGTCCAAAGCTGGAAAGGTCATCAGGACTTGGATTATTTTTATCATAAGTTCTATTTCCTAAGGCGATATTTGTTCCAGCCATTGCTGATAAATGAAAAATATCTCCACCATATAAATATGCTTTTATTCCAAGACCTCCAGTTGAAAAATCCGAAGGAACAGAAAATCCGACCTCAAGATTTTCCATAAAACCATATGTAATTCTCCAACAAAGAGAACTGGCAATGGTGATGGAATCTAAATCTTCAAAGCGATCAGAATTTTCATCCCAAAATGTATTACTCCTCGTAATATTAAAAGTCGGTTCAAACTCCAAATTGGGAATAGGATCGTAGGAGAATGCCGAAATTTTAGAACCACTTATTCCTGCAATTTGTCCAATTCCAAGTTGAGATGAAATTAAAATAATAAAAAGCAGAATTAAGTTAGTTGGGTTCATTTAGTATTGATTTTCAAAAAGAGTAAAGATAGGTTTACCGTTGAAATTGTAAAGAATATTTTCAACTAAATTTTATATTTGTAATTTTTTTGTAAAATGAGATAAATAGGTTAGACCAAGATGCACCGAAATTTTTCTTTAAAGAAATTTTAAAAATTAGTGCAAAGGAATGGGAAATTAATAAATGCAGAATTTTGACGAAAAAATAAACTGCTAAAAATTGCTTTTATTATTTTTTCGTAACTATTAAGCATTGGCTGTACACGAGTCAAGGTTTAACTTCTCAAGTCAAACTTCGACTTATGAGAACATCAATATAAGTCAAAGCCTGACTTTTTAAGTCAGACCTTGACTCGTGTATACCTAATACTGAATAATTATATTTTTTTCATTCCATAGTAGGGTTACAAACTCATTTTTTAATTTTTTTAAAAGGAAAAAGAGCAAGTAGCTTGGTCTAAATTATTGATTTTATTTTACCTAGATATATCTATGAAGTTAAAATCCCGTATTCACATTCTTGAAAATTTTGATACTTTTAAAAGTAGCGATTGGCGTGCAGATATTGTTGCAGGGATTACCGTTGCGGTGATGCTTGTACCTCAGGGAATGGCATATGCACTATTGGCGGGTGTTCCTCCTATCTATGGATTATATGCGGGATTAGTTCCTTTGTTTTTATATGCCATTCTTGGTACCTCTCGACAAATGTCTGTTGGTCCGGTAGCTATTTCTGCATTATTGGTTTTGGCAGGAGTGAGTCAAATTGCAGAACCAATGACTCCCGAGTATTTAGGTTTGGTAATTTTAGCTGGAACTTTAATTGGCATTGCTCAGATTACTTTGGGTTTGTTGAGAGTTGGTTTTTTAGTAAATTTTATTTCTCATCCTGTTATCGTAGGATTTACTGCGGGGGCAGCCATAATTATAGGAATCAATCAATTAAAAGATTTACTTGGAATTAAAATTCCTCGTTTTACTCATGTCTATGAAACTTTAGGCTACGCCATCCAACATATAGGCGAAACCAATGTTTATTCATTTGGTTTGTGTGTAGGAAGTATTATTGTAATGGCATTGTTACGAAAAATTAGTAAGGCTATTCCAGGAGCGTTAATTGTTGTTTTGTTAGGGTCGATCATTGTCTATTTTGGAAAAGCAGAATCTTTAGGAGTAAGTATAGTTGGAAGTGTACCTGAAGGACTTCCAATTTTTCAAATGCCTCAATTGAGTTTGGAAAATATCAAAATGTTATTACCAACGGTTATGACAGTAACATTGATTGGGATTGTGGAAAGTATTGGTATTGCTAAAGTTTTACAAGCGAAGCATCAAAATTATAATATTCGAGCTAATCAAGAATTGGTGGCTTTAGGTTTATCAAAATTGGTGGGTTCTTTTTTTCAAGCCATTCCCTCTTCAGGTAGTTTCTCACGGTCAGCGGTAAATAATGATACAGGTGCAAAATCAGGATTTGCTTCAATTGTTACAGCATTACTGATTGGGTTGACATTGATTTTTCTTACCCCATTGTTTTACTATTTACCAAATGCAGTTTTGGCAGCCATCATATTATATGCTATAAAAGGATTGTTTGATTGGCATGAGGTTCGTCATTTGTGGAAGACTCATCGGAAAGATTTTTATATGATGTTGATTACTTTTGTTGTGACCTTGGTAGTGGGAACAGAATTTGGAGTTCTTGTAGGTGTATTGTTATCCATATGGATGGTACTTTACCGAAGTTCAAAACCTCATTTTGTAGAGGTTGGGAAATTACCAAATTCTATTAATTATAGAAATATCGGTCGATTTCCAGAAGCAAAATCAAAGGAAGATGTATTGGTCGTTCGATTTGATGAACAACTCTATTTTGCCAACGCTGGTTACTTTCAGGATCAACTTAAAACTTTTGCAAAAAATAAAGGCGACTCATTGGATTTGATTATTATTGATTGTTCGAGTATTCATGATATGGATAGTACAGGAATGGAGGCATTAAAAGAGGTCTATTCTTTTTTCCAAAAAAAGGATATTAAAATATACTTTTCGGGAGTACTTGGCCCCGTTCGGGATTTTATGAAAAAAGCGGGATTGTTTAGAATTATTGGAGAGAAAAATTACTTCTTAAGAATTCATGAAGCTATGCTCTTTAATGATTCGAACGAAGAAAATGAACGAAATAATAGATGGCACTCCGATGCTTTACAGGCGAATACGGAGGAGGAATAGAGAAATGGGAAGAAGGGAAATGGGAAGAAGGGAAGAAGGGAAGAAGGGAAGACGGATTTACGATTTACGATTTGAGAAGTTTTTTCGAAAATGGTGAATACGATAGTTCGTCAAACTTCTCAAATCGTAAATCGTAAATCCTTCTTCCCTTCTTCCCATTTCCCTACTTCCTAACCCCAGCAGCTAACGGAGTCAAAGGTGCATTTTTGGGAATTCGTCCTTGTATATCAGGCATAGAAACTGTTTTAATTTTTGGTAAAACATATTTTGCAAATAATTTACATTCCTCCAAATGAGGATATCCTGAGAAAATAAAAGATCGAATTCCCATACCCATATACCGATTTAATTTCTCTAAAATTTGATCTGGATTTCCTACGAGTGCAGCACCACATCCTGATCTTGCTCGACCAATTCCAGTCCAAAGAATATCTTCAGCAAATCCATCATCATCTGAAATTTCTCTCATATTGGCTTGGCGCGCCACGCCCAAGGATTTAGCATCCAATGCACGTTCTCTAATCTCTTTGCCATGTGCAGCATTTCCATCTACTTTTGACATCAAGTGTTTTGTATAAGCTTTTGCTTCTTGTTCCGTTTCTCTTACGATCACATGTATTCTTAATCCAAAATCGACAGTTCTTCCATAGGCAGCAGCTTTGTCACTCATGGTTTGCATCAAGCCTTGAAGTTTGTTTTCAGTTTCAGGCCACATTAAATAAACATCACAATGTTCGGCACACAAATCAACTCCAGCAGGGGAGTAGCCTCCAAAATATAACAATGGCCCTCCATTTTGTTGATATGGTTTTACAGGATCGGTTGCAAGTTTAATGTTATAAAATTCTCCTTTGAAATCAATAAAATCTTGTGTCCAAGCTTGTTTTAAAATTTGAATAACTTCCCTTGATCTTTGATACCGTTCCGCTGAACTCAAATCTGTTCCTGGTAGATTAGATGAAATAATATTGATGGTCAGCCTCCCTTCTAAAATATGATCTAAAGTAGCTATCGCTCTTGCTAACATGGGAGGATGAATTTCCCCACATCGAATTGCTGCTAACAAATTGATGTTTTGGGTCAAAGGAGCAACAGCAGATGCAAAGGTCATGGTATCTTGTCCAACTTGATATGAAGAGGGACATAGGATATTTCGATACCCTAATTTATCTGCCGTAAGTAAAATGTTAGAAGCATTTTCCCAACTGCTTTTATAATTCATATCATGCGCTCCAAGGATGCGATCATCACCATTGCAGATGGGCGCAAACCAAGAGACTTCAGCTCCTTCCAAATTTTTAGATCTAATATTTATAGTTGAGTTGGACATTGGAATGTTTTTTTATCAAAATCAAAATCAAAATCAAAAATCGAATAATGTGTTCTCACCGTATTAAATTTTTGATTTGGATTGTCATTTTGATTTTGATTATTTTAGTTTATGCAATTTCGCTACCCGTTGAAGATTTCCATAATCGGTACCAATCTTCTTTTGTTAATTTAATATTTAGTGCCTCTAAAGAACTTTTGACTCTTTCGATTTTGGAAGTTCCGATTACCGAAACAATTTCACTAGGATGAGCATTTAACCATGCTAATAAAATTTGGTCGAGGGTAGCGTTATATTTTTTTGCTAACTCATTTCCTACTTCCCTGATTCTAAGAATTTTAGGGTCAGAACTTAACCTGAAAACATCACCACCGCCCAATGGCGACCAAGCCGTAGGAGTAATGTTATGTTTTTGACATTGCAATAAGGTTCCATCTTCAAAACAGTTTAAATGTTTGATAGAAATCTCTACTTGATTGGTCGCTAAAGGTGTAAACTGATTTAATAAATCAAACTGTTGTGGGGTGAAATTGGAAACTCCAAAATGTTTGACTTTACCCGAAGTTTTTAATATTTGAAATGCTTCAGCAATCTCATGTGGATTCATCAAGAAATCAGGACGATGAATCAAAAGCAAATCCAAGTAATCCGTTGACAAAAATTGAAGTGAATTTTCAGCAGATTGAATGATGTGTTGCTTGGAGGAATCGTAAGAATTAATGGAATAATCTGGACGATTTTCGGAAACAAGTTTGATACCACACTTTGTTGTAATCTGAATTTTGGAACGTAAACTGGAATTTGATTGTAGTAATTTTCCAAAATCCTCTTCAGTTGTATAGTGACCATAAATGTCTGCATGATCAAAATCATTTAGCCCCATTTCCAAACAGGATTCTACAAAACGCTCCAATTCAGAAGTGTTCATTTTTGCTCCCCAAGCACCTAAGCGCATAGTACCTACAATGATAGGAGAGAATTTGATTTTTTCGTTTGTCATATTTTTCTTTTTAAAAGAACCGTTTCACAATCTTCTTTTGACAAAAAACAAAAAATAGTTGAACTATTCAAAATCTTATTATTAAATCATTTTACCGAAAAAAATCCGAAGGACTACAATATGAGTTATTAAAGAATAACCGCTTCGTAATTAAAACAACTTTATAAATAAATTAAGATTAGACTTCTTAAATTTTGATAATTCAATTGGGTTAGATTAAATTTGATTTTCTTTTTAAATCTGGAATTTTCTTTTGAAATTCCAAGATGAACTTAATTGTGATAAAATTTTTAACATAGAATAAAATCAAATCAAAAATGAAGAATTTATTAAATTTTGTAGCATTGTTATCTTTGATATTGATGCTTTCTGCATGTGGTGATGACAAACCTAAAAATAAACCTAAAGCGAATCCGATGAACTTGGAATCTTCCGATGAAAAAGGTGCTGAAGCTGAACCACCATCTGATCCTATTCCACCTGAGCAACTAGCCAAAGCAAAAGAAATTATAGCAGGCGTAAGTGATGCTGACTTAGGAGGTGTCAATGATGAAAAGGTATTTAAAACTTATTGTGCATCATGTCATGGTTTTGATGGAAAATTGGGTGTAAATGGTGCCAAAGATTTAACAAAAACAACCACTACATTAGAAGCAAGAGTAGCGCAAATTTATCATGGAAAAGGATTAATGACGCCTTTTAAAGGGGTAATAAAAGATCCTGAAATAGTTGCCGTTGCTCATTATTTAGAAAAAATCCGAAAATGATTTTGTAAAAGTCAGGCTAAGAAATGGAAAAATAATAAATGTAGTTTTTGGCGGTCTATTTTTTCGCAATTTTTTCCAAAAAAATACTTGCCTGCCGGCAGGTAGGATTCCATAGCGTAGGCTATGCTCTCGAAGTTTCGGGATTGAAAAAACTGATAAAAAAATTCCTTCGTCAAAATTTTACATTTATTAATTTTCCATTTCAAGGCATAATAATTTTATGAAAATTATAAAATTTTCCATTTTATTTTTATTTGTTTTTTCTTTTTCTACTTTCTCTTCAATAGCTCAAATGGATGTTGGATCATGGTCTTCCTTCCAATTAAATTACAGAGCGGGAGATAAAGTTACACTTACTGCAAAACCAATTACACGTCATGTATCGGATTTGTCAAAATATGCAGATACGTCTATCGACTTAATTGTTGATTATAAAATAAATTCTGCTTGGAGTGCTAATTTATTGTATCGGTATTTTTTTATTCCTGATATGAGAGATAGAGAATTTTGGTTTTATGATATAAATCACAAATATTCCATTACTGACAAAATAACTTTTGCCAATAAGTTAAGATATCATCGTGCAGTCAATTGGAATCGAAAAGACCCAGATTTTGTTCGTTACTTACCAAAGTTAATTTTTAAAACCAATAAAAAAATCACCCCGTTTATTGGATTGGATATGTTTTATCGAGTTGAAGATGTAAACGTTTTGTCAGGAGGAAGATATGTAGCAGGATTCAATACTTCAATAATAAAAAAACTGAAGATCACGCTTCAATATTGGGGACAGGTAAAATACGATGATGAATATCCAATAGCTGAAAGTCATTTCATTTTAATTAATTTTGGATATGATTTGAATTGATGGAATTGTTGTTTTTAATATGAATCAATCGACTCAATTCATTCGTAAAAAGTTATTTATCATCCCCTTAGCGAAAAGAATTAAATAATTTGAACCATTATGCTTGTTCTTTTTCCCTCTAAAAAACTCAAAAAATAGTTCCGTAACTAGGCTATGCAACGATTTTTTGAATTCTTTAGAGGAAAAAATTACGGCGCATTCTGGCTCAACTTATTTAATTCTTTTCACTTATAAAAACATACAATTTCTTTTTTTAATAGAAAAAAATAAAAAATGGCTTCCACAGTTTCACACCTACTTTCGCAACGCATTCAACGGATGTCTGAATCGGCTACTATCAAGATGGCTCAAATGTCAAGAGATTTAGCAGCCAAAGGTCATGATGTAATTAGTTTAAGTTTGGGCGAACCAGATTTTGATACTCCGCAACATATTAAGGATGCAGCAATTCAAGCATTGCAGGATGGTTTTACAAAATACACTCCAGTTCCAGGCTTAATTCAATTACGAGAAGCTATTGTAAATAAGTTTAAGCGAGATAATAATTTGGATTTTTCAGTTAACCAAATTGTAGTTTCGAATGGTGCAAAACAATCCATTGCAAACCTTTCATTGGTGCTTTTGGATGAAGGTGATGAAGTAATTATTTTTTCTCCCTACTGGGTTTCCTATTTTGAAATTGTAAGATTAGGCGGAGGGGTTCCCGTTCCTTTGTATGCTGGAATCGATCAAGATTTTAAAGTGACTGCTGAGCAAGTACGTGGTGCCATAAATGATAAAACGAAATTGGTTTTGTTTTCATCACCATGTAACCCGACGGGTTCCGTTTACACTCAGGATGAATTAAAAGCCATTGCGGATGTTATAGCTGAACATGAAAATATTTATATTATTTCAGATGAGATTTATGAATACATTAATTTTACTGGAGATCATGTTAGTATTGGCGCATTCGAAAATGTAAAAGATCGAACCATTACTATTAATGGTTTTTCAAAAGGATTTGCCATGACAGGGTGGAGATTAGGCTATATGGGCGCACCACTTTGGGTTGCCAAGGCTTGTGCAAAAATGCAAGGACAATTTACAAGTGGGGCGACTGCTTTTGGGCAAATGGCTGCAGCTCATGCACTCAACTCTGATTTAGGCCCCACTATGAAAATGAAGGAAGCATATTTGAAAAGGAGAGAATTAGTAAAGTCAATGTTATCAGAAATTGAAGGTATTAAAATCAATAATCCTCAAGGTGCATTTTATATTTTCCCTGACATCAGTTATTTCTTTGGTAAAAGTGATGGTACGACAACCATCAATAATGCTGATGATTTTTGTGAATACATTCTTCAAACTGGACATGTAGGAGTGGTGACTGGAGCTGCTTTTGGAGCCAATAATTGTTTTAGAATTTCTTATGCTGCATCTGAGGAGACTCTGACTAAAGCCATCAAAAGAATAAAAGTAGTTTGTGACAAATTGAGATAAAAGTACTTTGTCATTATTTTCAGCAGGTGGTGGTTAATTTTTCAACGTAGAGGTGCAGAGATTTTTCCCTGCCTGCGGTAGGTTCGAAAAATTTAAACCTCAGCGACTCTGCGTTGAAAAATTAATTATCCGCAACTTAGGTTAATTAGTGACTCGTGATTCGTAAAGCATGTGGGAAGGAATCACTAATCACTTTGAGCCAATTTTAATTGCTCAAATCCTAACCTAGAATAAATAATAAAATTTGACCTAAAAAAAGGTTTGCTAAATATTAGACAGGATTTAGCAAACCTTTTTTTTATTAATTATGTCTCCAATCCTAAATTTAACGTTTTAAATAATGTCGGCAATTATTTTTCGTTAAGGTCTTGGGTTTTGATATTTATAAAAGCTAAAACCAAGGCCAAATAATGTATTTAAAGTCCAATAACCTAAAGTGTTTAGTTGAATATTTTATGAAAAAATCTATAATCCTTCTTTTCTTTTTCTATTCAATAGGATTGGTCGGTCAAAACTTTTTGGCTAATCCAAGTTTCGAAGAATTTAATAAATGTGAAGAATTTGGGTCAAAATGTGCACCTGAAGCTTGGTTTAGAATCCCTCCTGAAGATTTGACGGTATCTAGTAAAGTAAAAAAAAGACCTCACAAAGGAAAAATTTCTGAAATTTTAGTTATCGAAAATACAAAACATCCGTTGAGTCGGAGAGTCTTTATTTATACCAAAATCCTCTGCCCACTTGTGAAAGGAAATAAATACAAGTTATCATTTTTCCTAAATAACCTTGATCGAAAACACTACAAGGTTGAAGCACTTTTTTCAGAAGAAGAATTAATTGCAGGCGTACAAAATCCATTAAATTTTAAACCCAGCCTTATATTTACTTTAGAACAAGAAACTAGAAATTTTGAAGGAGAAGAATGGAAAAAGGTAGCATCAACTTATACAGCTACTGGAGAAGAGAAATTTTTAACCTTAGGTTATTTTTCAAAAAAAGAGTTTAGAGTATCTCCAGAAGAAGTGAGTAATTCCAAAGGAGATGTAATTATCTTAGTTGATGATATTGAGTTAAAACCACTTGATCCAACCGAACAAATTTGTTCTGAATTTGAAATGGAAAAGCTAAATCTTTTTTCTCAAAACTATCGGCACACCTTAAAAATTTCGGTTGACTCTGTTCCAAAGGTGGCAACTTTTGTTACTCCAGAATGGAAAAATAATTTTTTTGAATCACCAAAAGAAGAAGAAGCCGAGGAAAAAGAAATAGAGGAAAAACCAACTATTGTTTTCAAAAATCGAACTTGGTGTGAAAAAGATACCATTGTTTTTGAAATTCCATTTGTTGCATTTGATTTTGACCAAATTCAAATTAAAGATAAATTCAAATCTAGGTTGGATAGTTTTGCAATGCAAATCGAATACCTCAATCCTGAAAAAATTCAATACATCGGACATACTGATAGTATGGGGGCAGCTATCTACAATCAAAAACTTTCAACCAGTCGTGCGAAGTCCGTTCAAAAATATTTAAAGCGATTTGATTACTTTAAAAACGCAAAAGAAGAAATTATAGGCAAGGGAGAATCGTCACCTAAAGCCGATAACAAAACATTAGAAGGTAGACAATTAAACAGACGTGTGGAGATTGTTATTTTTAAGAAAAAGAAAACTTAGGTATCAAAAGAAGAAAAAATCATGTCCATTTCATCCGAACTAATCAAACAATCCAATCATTTCATTTCCTTAAATCCTACTCGCATTGCAAAATGTCTTCATCAACTTTCTGAAGAAGAAGTTTGGAAAAAACCAAATTCGAATACCAATAGTATTGGGAATTTAATCCTACACCTTTGTGGGAATATTACTCAATACATTCATTCTAGTTTGGGAAATAATAAGGACACAAGAGTACGGGATATTGAATTTTCTACAAAAGGAGGATTTTCAAAAAATGAATTAATAGAAAAAATAAACCATGTAACTGAAAAGGCTATTCAAATTATAACTTCCACTACTGATGAGGAATTAATTAGAAAAAGAAAAGTGCAAGGATTTGAATATACTGGGATTGGAATTATTATTCATGTAACTGAACATTACTCTTACCATGTGGGGCAGATCGCTTATTGGACAAAATTATTGAAGGATAAAGATTTAGGATTTTATGAGGATTATGATTTGAATATCTTAAATGAAGGTATTGATTGATTCAAAATTGTGGATTCGAGATGATCGAAAATCGTATTTTTTCTCCAAATTAAGTTCATGATAAAAGGACATCCATAATCCTTAATTTTGAATTAGGAGTGTTCAGAAAAAATAATCCTACTTTTTCAATGCCATTGAACGCAATTTTTCAACGCAGAGGTGCTGTGACACAGAGGTCGAATAACTTAAAAGTCGCAGAGCATTTTTCTTCGAAAAATTGCAGCAGAGCTAAAAAGACTAAATCTCTTTGTCTCTGTTAATTTTTTCTAAAAGAAAAAAAATCTCAGCGGCTCTGCGTTGAAAAATTGCGTTCAATGGCATTGAAAAAATAGGATTATTTTTTCTGAGCACTCCTAATTTGTAACTGGTGATTCGTATCGAAAGCTGTTGAATCCATATTTATTAAAAGGAAGTAGGAACGAATCACTAGTTACCAATCACGAATTACAAAATTGACAAATTAATGCTGGTGTCCCCCTTCGCCATGAGCATGGCCATGAGAAATTTCATCTGCAGTTGCAGCACGTACTTCTTTTATTTCCACTTTAAAATTTAGCACCACACCTGCCAATGGGTGATTCCCATCCACTTCAACTTCAGTATCAGTCACTTTAACGATAGTCACCAAAATAGGTCCTTGAGGCCCATTAGCTTGAAATTGCATACCTACTTGAATCTCAGGTTCTGCGGGGAAATGTTCCTTAGGAACTTTTTGCAATAACTGTTCATTACGTAAGCCATATCCTTCTTCTGGGCTGATAGTTACATCTAATTTCGCACCTGCCTCTTTTCCTTCCAGTTCTTTTTCCAAACCAGAAATTAAAGCACCAGTACCGTGCAAATATTTTAAAGGTGCTCTTCCTGTAGAAGTGTCAATGACTACTCCGTCATTGTCTGTAAGTGTGTAGTCAATGGCTACAACTGAGTTTTTTTCGATTTTCATAATAGAAATTTTATGCTCTAATTAATCGATTATTGAGCTAGTTATGAGGAAAGTGAACCCACAAAATTGACCGTGAAGAAAATGCTTGGAAAGTAAAATCGACAGGGAAAAAAAGGATAAGAAAACTTGCCTTTTGAAAATTGGCGCAAATATATGTTTTTTTTGACGAACGCTTCGCTTGACGTTCGTCAATCCATTTTAAAACTTTTTGTTATTTTGGAGACTTATTTTGGAAAACAAAACGTTGAAATAAACAGTTATATAAATTAAATAATAATCATGAAAGAGTATATCAAAAGCATTTTAATTTTAGCAGTTCTTCTGACTTTTCATAATCAGATTTTAGCGCAAGCTGATGTAGATTATTCAGGTAGTTTAAAATGGGGGAAAGAACTCAAAGAACCCAACAACAGTTATTTGGCAGAAGTGCTAGGTACTGATAGTGAAGGATTTTACGCACTCCGACTCAAAACCAAAGGTGGTCTTCTTAGTGGGAATCAACCTCAGAAAATTTTCATTGAAAAATATGATGAGGATATGGATTTGAAAAAAGCCCAAGAAATTGATTTACGGTACAAAAAGAAGAAAAGGGATTTTGAAAAAATGATGTACTTGAATGGGCAATTTTATCTGCTTACCTCTTTTAACAACATTGCACATAAAGCCAATTATCTTTTTGTACAATCGGTTAGTAAAAAGAGTTTGAGGTTAAATAAAAAAATAAAAAAAGTAGCAGAGACTCCTGCAAGAGATGAATATCGTGAAGGGAAATTTAATTTCCATATTTCAAAAGATAGTTCTAAGGTTTTGATTTACAGCCAGTTGCCTAATCAAAAGAAAGCCCAAGAGAGATTTTCTCTACAAGTGTTCGATAATAATTTCGAACAAATTTGGGAGAAAAATATCAGTCTTCCTTTTCCTGATAATCGCTTTGCAGTAACAGATTATCGAGTGGATAATAAAGGCAATGTTTATCTTTTAGGAATTTTATACGAAAATACTTCTGGGTTTTTAAAAAGAAATACGACCTATCAATACGTCATTTTAGCTTACAATGAAAACGGCGAACAGGAGGAACAATACGATGTTAGCCTTAGAGGAAAATTTATTACTGATCTTACCTTTAGAGTAGGGAAGGATGGTAAATTAGTTTGCTCTGGTTTTTATTCTGACAAAGGAACTTATAGTACGAAAGGAACTTACTTTTTTCATTTAGATCCAAAAACAAGAGAAGTTTCCAACAAAAATTATAAAGAATTTGAATTCGATTTTGTAACGGAATATATGTCTGATAGGAAAAAGAGGAAAGCACGTAAGGCAAAAGATGGAGGTCGAAGAGACGCAGAGTTGTATCAATATTCATTGAATGATTTGATTTTGAGAAGTGATGGTGGAGCCGTACTGATAGCAGAACAATATTATGTCGAACGAGATGATAATTTTAATAATGGTTTTAACTCACCATATTATGGATATTATAATCGATATAATAATTTCAATAATCGAGTAGATTATTACTATCATTATAATGATATTATCGTAGTCAATATCAAACCCAATGGCGAAATACAATGGGCCAGTAGAATTCCAAAAAGACAAGAGACTTCAAATGACGGAGGTTACTATTCAAGTTATGCAATGGCAATCGTAAGAGATAAAATCTGTTTTGTCTACAATGAAAACGGTAAAAACTTTGGAGCTAAAAAGAATAATCGACGATATAAATTTAATGGTTCTAATTCCATCTTAGCAATTACAGAAGTAGGAACAGATGGAAGTATCAATACCTACCCTCTGGGAAGTAATAAAGAACAAGGAATTATCACTCGACCTAAAGTTTGTAAACAAATAGGAAAAAAAGAGATGGTAATTTTTGGAGAAAAAGGAAAACGGTTTAAGTTTGGAGGATTAGAACTTTAGAGAAAAAAGTTGAATATCGAATATCGAACAAGGAATGTCGAAGTTTTGACGAATAATGGTGATTCACAAGTATTCGTAAAAACTTCGACATTCCTTGTTTCTTGTTCGATATTCAATTTATTTTATAAAAAATAAATGAATGAAAAACATTGCCATATTCGCTTCTGGAGGAGGAAGCAACGCTCAAAAAATAATGGAGCATTTTGAAAATAGTAATAATGCGCAGGTAAGCCTTATCATCTCCAATAAATCAAAAGCAGGTGTTATAGAAAAGGCAGCGCACCAGAAAATACCCACCTTAATTTTAAACCGAGAAGAATTTTACAAAACCGAAGATATATTACAAAAATTAGACACACATGGCATTGATTTTTTAGTGTTGGCTGGCTTTTTGTGGTTAGTACCCCAATACTTGGTAAAAGCCTACAAGAACCGAATTGTCAATATTCATCCAGCACTTTTACCAAAGTACGGAGGAAAAGGAATGTATGGAATAAATGTACATCGAGCAGTACACGCTGCTAAAGAAAAAGAAAGTGGACCAACCATACATTTTGTCAATGAACATTACGACGAAGGAGGAATTATCTTTCAAGCCAAATGTTCGATTCATCCAACCGACTCACCAGAAGATATTGCCAAAAAAGTTTTAGCCTTAGAGCATAGATATTATGCTGAGGTGATTGAAAAAGTAATATTAAAAATAGATTCTAAATGATTTTATGTGGATTAGTGAATTGGTTGAAAAGTTAATTAGAGGTTCTAAATGAATTCATGTGGTTTGTTCAAATAGTTATTAAGTTACTGGTTAATGAGTTATTTCGAATAACGTTATTTTTCTAAAGTTTTTGACTAATAACTTAATCACCCAATAACTTAATAACTATTTGAACAAACCACATCAATTCACCTTGAACCTAATTAGATCATATTGTGATCTAATAAAATAGTAATCAACATTGGTTTTTACATTAACCTGATTAACCAATAGCGAAGCGAACAAATAACAATTCAACTTTTTATGGTTTATGATAATGTGGAATTAATACTAACCATTTTTATAAAACCACGTAGTACCATCTAGAACCTAAAAATCTAATTTTTTAAACTAATAATTATAACCGAATTTATGAGAAATTTTCTGATATTAATTTTCTGTTTCGGAATTACTACGATACACGCTCAAAAAATGAGTTGGCGTAAACATGCCAAGTTAGCCAAAAAACAAATGGCGGAAGGCAACTACGAAGATGCTGCTACTAACTACGAAGCTGCTTGGACTAAGAAAACTAAAAAGAAAGAATATATCTACGAAGCTGCGGAATGTTATATGAAGATAAAAGATTATCGAAAAGCCGCAGAAGCTTACAGTCATATCAAAGAAGAAAATAAAAAATTTATGCTCCCTGGGTTAAAATATTGTCGTGCCCTAAAAATGGATGGACAATATGATGAGGCAAGTCGAGCATTTGTATATTTTATCAATGGTTACAATGGTGATGATAAAGACGTCGTGTCGAATATCGTACAAGATGAAATCCGAGGTTGCGAATTAGGGATTTCAATGTTGGAAAAAGAACCTGCTGATATTTCATTTGAACACTTGAGCGATAATGTCAACTCTGAAGGTGCTGATTTTGCACCAGTTCCTTTCTCAGATGATGTATTGTACTATACTTCCAATATGGTTGGAGAAACAAAAATGTATTTGACACAAAGAAATGGTGGAGTCTGGACACGTTCAAGAGTGCCTAAAAATTTTCCAAAAATTGAGGCTCCACACTTTGGGAATGGTGCATTTTCTCCTGATAATAAAAGTTTTTACTATACAGAATGTAGTAATATTGATGCTTCTGGTAGAATGGTTGAAGACTGTTATATTTTTGTGACTCAACGGGATGACTCAGGTTGGTCTAAACCTGAAAAATTAAATAACCGTGTCAATAAAGCAGGAAGTACGAATACTCAACCATACATCATTCATAAAGACAATAAAGAAATTTTATATTTTATATCTAACCGAATAGGTGGTGAAGGTGGATTGGATATTTGGTACTCGGCTAGAGATTTGAGTAGTGAGAAATTAGATTTTTCCAAAGCGAAAAATATGGGAAGTTCTATTAATTCGATAGCAGATGAAATGACACCATATTTTGATATGGATGAAAATGCAATGTACTTCAGTTCTAATGGACGAGCTAACATTGGTGGTTTTGATGTTTTTAAATCCAATATGGAAGGGGAAAACAATTGGTCAAATCCTACGAATATTGGATTGCCTTATAATTCCAATGCTGATGATTACTATTTTAGAAAATACGCATCTACTGGTGGGTACATCGTATCGAATAGAAAATATGGATTGGAAAAAACGACATTTAAAAACGATGATATTTTTGCATTCTCAATGCCTACAGAACGAATGATGGCAAGTG
The DNA here is from genome assembly GCA_937918905.1 of uncultured Saprospiraceae bacterium. Classification (GTDB taxonomy): domain Bacteria; phylum Bacteroidota; class Bacteroidia; order Chitinophagales; family Saprospiraceae; genus CAJQQY01. Next base: position 2,080 of record CAKZSH010000014.1, on the reverse strand, counting down.
GAAATGTGATTGATAAAACGACAGGGAAAAAAATGGACGAAGTTTGGGTTTCCATTTATGAAGTAACAAAGGAAGGTAAATCTAAGTTATTGGAGAACAAAGCATTTCCAAATGGTGAATATCAATTTGGATTGTTGCCAGGAAAAAATTATCGAGTTGAAGCACACCAGGAAGGTTTCCTTACTGAAGGGATTCAGTTTTCGACAATGAATAATGATCAGATGAATTTTACGAATGATCTTACGATAGGTTCTGCAATGGATGTGAATAAGATTGATGTAGCTACAACAGAGATCGTTGAAGAAGCAAGAGAAATAACAAATGTAACTGAAATGCCAACAGGTCAGGCCAATGGAACATTTAATAACCCTCAACCTGCGGTTACTGAAATGATGGAGAGTGAATCTTTTTCAAGTGATTCGGGGAATGTAGGAATTGTAAATCCAGTTCCAAATGCAACAGTAACAACTACAATCGTAACTGATCCAACACCAGTACCTTCAACAGTTACAACTACAACAGTTACTGATTATCCAAGCAATATGACAACTACAGAAAATTATCCATCTGCTACAACAACGACAACGACTCCAAATTATAGTTCATCTACAACTACTTCATCTACTAGTGAAGCAGGTGTAGTTTATAAAATTCAATTGATAGCAGTACGTAAATTTAATGATTCTCATTCTCGATATAATACTGCTAAAAATTATGGTTTTCTTGAAACAGAATATTTAGCAGATCGAAATTTAACAAGAGTTTTACTTTCTAGTTTTAATTCGAAAAGCGAAGCAGATCAGATATTGATGACAATGAAAGAGAATCCACAATTTAGAACTGCAGTAGTAGTTCGATATGAAAATGGAGTGAGAATTGATCCTTGGCAAAAATATTAGAGTTCAAGAAAAACTAATATTTACGGTTCCAAACTATATAAAACACCTTGAACCATATTTGTACAAAAAAAATAACCCTGCTGATTTTAATCAGCAGGGTTATTTTTTTTATAACTTACTTCAATAATTAAACGCCTCCGTTTAATTTATCTTGTAATGTTTTCAATGCATCCCAATTTCCTTTAGCAGCTAATTTAGCTTGTTTTGCCCAAGTAGAAGGATTGTGCATTTTGTATCGAGGACCAGCCTCAGCAAGGATATTTCGAAGTACAGTAACTTTTGCTTTTCCTAAGTCAGCAAAAGTTACAATACCAGCAGCCTTTAAAAGACCTTCAATCTTAGGGCCGATACCTTCGATTTTTGTTAATTTGTCTTTTGCTGTGATAGTTTTTGCCGTTACTTTTTTAGCGGTGGTCTTTTTTGCAGGAGTAGTTTTTTTTGCTGCTACTTTTTTAGCAGTAGTTTTTTTTGCCGTTGCTTTTTTAGCAGTTCTCTTTGCAGGTTTAGCTTTAGCCGTTACTTTCTTAATAGTTGTTTTTTTCGTAGCAACTTTACTAGTAGGTTTTTCGATAGTAACAACAGAGTTCACCGTACCAAAAGGATTAGAAACAAATGCATCTGGAGTAGCATCATTAGTCCACCAGTTTCCATCTACTAAGTAGCGGTATTCATACTGTTTACCAGTTTCTAATTTCAGTACAGTTTTGTACTCATTTTTTCTAGCTTTTAAAGCGATACCTTTAGCAGGATTCCAGTCGTTGAATTCGCCTACCAATAAAACTTCGTTAGCGCCATTAACAGCTTCTCGTGCTAAAGTGAAAGTCACTTCGCATTTAGTCTTGTCTTTTGAGAATTTTTTTACAACACTCATGATTAAATTTTTTAGATGTGATTTAAAAATAAAAAGGTTTTAAAAAATAAGCCGCAAAAGTAAATGAATTATAATTCAAAGGCAATCATTTACTTTATTTTTTACGATGATAAATTGTTAAATGTTTGGAGGGAAATCCGATAATTTTGATAGAGAAATATAGTTTTGATTAAGTAACGGTCAAATAATAAGTTCCCGATTTAGACGAGAATATTTTGTTCTCAGTTTTTATTTTAATGAAGGATAATTGTTAATACTTTGACTGAATTAAAATGAAAAATGAGGACAAAAGATTCCGTCCAAATCAGGA
>CAKZSH010000013.1 GCA_937918905.1 uncultured Saprospiraceae bacterium | reverse complement strand
CCGTCAAGTGAGCAAAGCGAACGTCCGTCTACCGTAGTTCTTAAGCATTAGATTTTTTTGCTTTAAGCATTGCCTTAAACATTTGCATTCGCATTCGTACATCTGGACTCCACCATACTTTTTGAGCTTGGGCTAATTCTTCATGAGCGGTTGCATTATTCGCATCAATTTTATCCCACCAGTCTTTTCTTAATTTAGCTTTAGTGTTGATTAAAATATCAGCATTTGCTTGTAGGTATTTTTTCATTCTTTTTTCTGCTCTTGGCAAAACCTCTTCCATAGCAACCACCTCATCAATCAGACCATCTCGCAATGCTTCTTGATTATTTAAAAGTTTACCAGCCATGATATGTCGGTAGGCATTACTTTCTCCTAGCCAAACTCCATATCCATAAATTAGGTTATTTGAAATCTGAACATTAACGGCTACTTCATTTAATCCTAAAGTAAATTTTTCGCCTTCAGCCATGATTCTATAATCCGCAGTAATGGCTAAAACGGTTCCTCCCGCAGGGGAATGTCCAGTTACTGCACAGATGAATGGTTTTGGAAACTTAACCATTTCAATATGCATCATTCCAAATGCTTTGAAAAATTCTAGTGTTTTTTCCTCATCATAATCATACAATTCTATCAAGTCTAATCCAGCTGAAAAGACGCCTGGAAGGCCTGTGAGAATGACTCCTTTTACTTCTGGATCTTCTTGAAGCATTTTAAAACTTTCTCGAATTTCATTGACCATTTGAAAGTTAATCGCATTCACTTTTGCACGACTCATTTCTATGATGGCATAATCTTCTTTTTTGGAAATATTTATGTATTGCATTCTTATTATTTTTTTGAACTTAAAAGTAGGTAATTTAAAGGGCGGTGTAGTATAACAAGTTTAATAAAGATGAGTTGGTAGGTCAAGTGATTAGTGATTAGTTTCTACGTACTTTTAAGAATATGGATTCAACAGATTTCAATACAAATCACGAGTTACCAGTCACTAATCACTTGACCTACCAACTATCAATCATTCGATTATTTTCTATTGATTTAGCTTTAGTTGAGATACTTTGCAGAGCTGTGGTAATCCATTTTCGAGTATCCTTTGGATCGATAACTTCATCAAATTCTAAAAAAGAAGCGGCGCTTATTGCTTTTCCTCTTTCGTATGATTTTTTTACCAATTTTTCATAAAGTGCTTGTTGTTTTTCAGAATCGGTTTCAGCTTCTAATTCTTTTCTGAATCCTAATTTCACCGCACCTTCTAATCCCATTGCACCAAATTCACCCGTAGGCCATGCTACTGTAAAAAAGGATTCATGTAAACTTCCACCTGCCATTGCCATTGCTCCAAGTCCATATGCCTTCCGTAAAACTACTGTTAGAATTGGAACATTTAGCGAAGCTCCAACAATAAACATACGGGAGGAATGTCGAACCATTCCCGTTCGTTCGCAATTAGGACCAACCATAAATCCTGGAGCATCGCAAAGAGATAAAATAGGAATTTCGAATGCATCACATAATTGCATAAATCGAGCGGCTTTATCTGATGCATCACTATCAATTGCACCACCAAGATATCGAGTACTATTTCCAATCAAGCCGATGGGCTTGCCTTCAATTCTAATCAATGCAGTAACCATATTTTTTGCAAATCCTCCACGTAATTCAAGAACGGAATCTTCATCGGCAAGTTGATTAATTATTTTAAAAATATTATAGGCAAACTTCCTGTTTTCAGGAACTAGATTTCTTAATTGTTCCTGATCTGAGCAAGTCCATTTTTTTAAATCTCCTTGAAAATAGGAAACATATTTTTTAGCCACTTCGACCGCTTCTTTTTCATCTTTTACTAAAATATCAATCACTCCATTTTCGTATTGCATTTTTGCAGGGCCTACTTCTTTGGGATGAAATTGTCCGAGTCCACCACCTTCAATCATAGCAGGGCCGCCCATTCCAAGGGAAGTATTTTCTGTAGCGATAATTACATCAGAACACCCTGCAATTGCGGCATTTCCAGCAAAACAATAACCCGATACTATTGCAATTCTAGGCATCTTTCCACTTAGCCTAGCATACTCTACAAATGTCGAAACGTCTAAACCTCCATTGGAAATAAGATCAAAATCAATATCTCCCGGTCTTCCTCCACCTCCTTCTACAAAGAAAAGAATTGGTTTTTTTGCCTTCTTTGCAATTTGAATAATTCGGTCTGTTTTTTTATGGTTAAATGCTCCTTGTGTTCCTGCTAGTACTGTATAGTCATAACTTAAAACAATACATTTACATTCCTCTTCATCGAAGTGTTTTCCATTGACCGCACCTATCCCTGTGATGAGTCCATCTGCTGGGGTTTGTTCAATTAATTCTTGAAAAGATTTTCTGCCTCGCTGAGCAGCGACGATGAGTGAACCATATTCTGTAAAGGAATCTTTATCACAAAGGTGAGCAATATTTTCTCTAGCCGTTCTTCCTCCTTTGGAGTACCTTTTTTCTACTGCTTTTTTTCGATTAGCATCAAGTAAAAAAGATTTACGATGTTGGAGATCTTGTAAATCTTTTCTAGGAGAAGGGTTGTCTTTTTTTTTTGCCATATTATTTTAGTATCGATTATTCAACACGGCTTTCACGTACCACGACTCTCTGAGTTGTCTCATATTTCGACAAACATTTTTTCAAAATTTTTAATAAAAAAGACTTGTCGAAAATCGTCACGACTCAGAGAGTCGTGGTACGTGAAAGCTTTATAAAGATGCCCCTCCATCAAGGGTAATCGTTTGTCCAGTAATAAATCTTGTCTCTTCCGAAGCTAACCAAACAACTGCCTCTGCAATTTCATTCGCTTCACCAAATCTTTTCATTGGAACAAAGCGCAATAATAATTCATCCATATCAGGTCGCATATTTAACAACTGATCCAACAAAGCAGACTTCGTATAACCTGGACAAACTGCATTGACTCTAATATTTTTTGAAGCATATTCTAAAGCTGCAGATTTTGTCATACCAACTACGGCAAACTTACTCGCACTATAAGAAAGATTTTTACCAGAAGCTTTTAACCCTGCAAGAGAAGCTATATTCACTACACTTCCTCCGCCAGTTTCTAGCATTTTTTCAATTGCCAATTTCATACAATAAAATACTCCAGTCTGGTTAACTGCAATCACTCGATCCCAATCTTCCAAGGTATGTTTATGGGTTGTAGCCATAACCTTGGGCCCAATTCCTGCATTGTTTACAATAGAATCAATTCTACCATAAACTTCAACGGTAGTATTAATTAAATTTTCTACTTCATCATATTTTACCACATTGGCACCTATGACCAAAGCACTTCCTCCTGCATCAGTTATTTCTTTTGCGACACTTTGAGCACCTTCTAAATTAATATCAGAAAGGACAACTTTCGCGCCTTCTTTTCCACTCAATTTTGCAGTAGCTGCTCCTAGACCAGAACCAGCACCGGTTATAATTATTACTTTATCTTTTAATCTCATTTTAAATATTGGAATTTTAATTAGTTATTTATTGGACTTGCAAAATATCAAACGTGAATCCTCTAAAGCCAAAGTACGAAGGTGAGAAGGGTAATCTTTATCTGTAATCATATTTACAAAATCTTCTTTTTTTTCGTATTCAACTATGAGTATTTTGTCCCATTCTAAATCACCTTTTGGTCCAATGATTGTAAATTGGGGTTCTCCATAAAACAATATTTTTGCATTTGATTTTTGAAAAAAAGGAGTCGTTGCTTTCATGTATTCTTTGTATTGATCTTTACCACTCAATCCTGTTTCAGCAACGTGATTTTTGAATTTTAATAAATTCAACATTTGGAGTGAACCCTCAATTGGGGATTTTAAAAACTTGACAAATTGTTCTTTTTCAGCATTTAGAAATTTTTGCATAAGCAAGTGATTTGATGTGGGTATTTGGTATTGCGTATTGAGATTTAAAAAGTTTAGAAAATCTCAATATCCAACACTCACAATACTATATCTTTTTTACAAATATTGTTTAATCGTATTTTTTCCTAACTGACTCATATGCACTTCATCTGGGCCATCTGCCAATCTTAAAGTTCTAGCTCCTGCCCAAAAACTTGCAAGCGGTGTATCACCACTTACTCCTTTTCCGCCATGAATTTGAATGGCACGATCAATCACTCGTAGTGCCATATTTGGAGCAACTACTTTTATCATTGCGATCAAATCTTTTGCTTCCTTATTTCCTTTTTTATCCATTTTATCAGCAGCGGACAGAGTCAACAACCTTGCTTGTTCGATTTCACATCTTGACAACGCAATGTCTTGCCGAACACTTGAAAAATCTTTGATGTGTCTTCCAAAAGCAATTCTTTCTCCACTTCGTTTACTCATCAATTCCAATGCTCTTTGAGCCATTCCTATCAATCGCATACAATGATGAATACGTCCTGGCCCCAATCGTCCTTGAGCAATTTCAAAACCTCTACCCTCTCCTAACAATAAATTTTCTTTAGGCACTCTGACATTATCTAACAATACTTCTGCATGACCTTCTGGCGAATCATAATACCCAAAAACAGAAAGTGGTCGAAGTACTTTTAATCCTGGAGTATCCATTGGAACAAGGATCATACTTTGCTGTTGATGACGAGGTGCAGTAGGATCCGTTTTTCCCATTACGATGGAAATTTTACAATTAGGATTCATTGCTCCTGATGACCACCATTTTCTACCATTGATGACATATTCATCACCATCCAATTTTATTGAAGTTTCAATATTTGTTGCATCAGAAGAAGCCACTTCTGGTTCAGTCATTAAAAATGCAGAACGGATTTCTCCATTCATCAAAGGTCGTAACCATTTTTCTTGATGTTCAGATGTGCCATATTTGGCAAGGACTTCCATGTTTCCTGTATCGGGAGGACTACAATTAAAAACCTCAGACGACCATCTCACTCGGCCCATAATTTCGGCAAGAGGAGCATATTCTAAATTGGTTAATCCTGAGCTTAAATCTCCATAAGCTTTAGGAAGAAAAAGATTCCACAGGCCTTCTGTTTTTGCTTTTGCTTTTAATTCTTCTAGGCCACCCCAATTTTTCCAAAGGTTATTTGGATCATGATGAAACGCATCTACCTCTTTTTCATTGGGGTAAATGTGGGCATCAAAAAATCGGTTTAATTTATCTCGATAATTGTTAATCGTTTCGTTGTATTCGAAATTCATATTGTCTTTTGTTTAATAGTGATTGGTGATTAGTAACTGGTGATTCGCTACTAATAACGAGTTACTAATCACCAATCACCATAATTATAAAACTTGTTTTTTCTTTTCTGTGGATTTTGAAACTTGATTTAAAATCATGTCAGCAGCTTTTTCAGCTATCATAAATGTTGGCGCATTGGTATTGCCTGTTACAATTTTAGGCATGATGGAAGCATCCACAACTCTTAGGTTTTCAACACCGTGTACACGTAACTTGTCGTCCACAACTGCCATCTTATCAATTCCCATTTTACAAGTACCTACAGGATGATAAATGGTTTCAACTACATTTTTGATATGGTTAATTATAGCTTCATCTGAACTATAATCCAATGGTGCAGTTATCTCTTCTCGGTATGGATCAAAAGCAGATTGCTTGATTATATCTAATGCTATTTTTGTCCCTTTGACGAGTTGATCTAAGTCTTCTTTTTCTTGGAAAAAATTAGGTTGAATCATTGGGTCAGCTAAAGGGTCATTTGATTTTAATTTTACAAAACCTCTACTCTTTGGATGTAGTAAAGATGGAAGAATTGTAAAACCATCATTACTTGGAAATGTCGAAGAATCATACATATCATAATCGTAACCTTTTCCTGTATACATTGGAGCAAATAGAAATTGAAAATTAGCGAAATCTCCATTTTGATTTAAATCTATAAATGACATTGCCTCTAATGGGCCTATCATTAATCCTCCTTTTTTGCTAAGTAAATATTCTGCAAATCCTTTGATTTGACCAAAAATAGGAATGTAATGATTTAATCCTTCTTGCTGTTTTGCTTTAGCGGAAACACTTGTCATTAAATGATCTTGAAGATTTTTACCTACTCCTTTTAGTTCATGAATACAATTGACTCCTGCTGATTTTAAATCCGTAGCATCACCTACACCTGATAGCATTAATATTTGAGGAGATTGAAATGCTCCAGCTGAAAGTATAATTTCACCTTCAACATGAACCGTGTGTTTATTGTTTTTTTTATCTAAATATTCAACGCCTACTGCTTTATTTTTGTTCAATAAAATCTTTGAAACTCTTGCTTTTGTAATGGCTTTAAGATTAGATCGTTTTAGAGCAGGTTTTAAAAAAGCAACTGCGCCACTTTGTCTTCTTCCATTACTAATGGTCATTTGGCAAATGCTTGCACCTTTTTGATTGGCTCCGTTATAATCTGGATTATGGGGAATGCCAACTTGTTCACTTGCTTTGATAAATGCATCTGCGAAAGGTGTTCTAAATCTAGTTGGTGTCGAAACTTTTAAACTTCCTTGATCACCATGATAACCTTCATCTAATTGACTAATATTTTCATTATTTTCCGACTTCTTGAAATACGGAAGTATATTGTTATAATCCCATCCTTGATTTCCTAAATCTGCCCAACCATCATAATCTGCTCGGTTACCTCTTACATATGCTAATGCATTGTTAGAACTACAGCCGCCTAACATTTTTCCACGAGGCAAATAAATCTTTCGATTCAAAATATGCGCTTGTGGCTCAGTCCAAAAACCCCAATCTCTTTTCGATTTAAAAATTTTAGAATAACCACCTGGGATATGAACATTGATATCATTATCAGGACCGCCTGCTTCTAAAACTAAAACATTAATGGAAGGATTTTCTGAAAGTCGATTGGCTAAAACACATCCTGCTGAACCTGCTCCGATGATAAGAAAGTCGATCTTTTTCATGATGTTTTGTTTTTTATGTGTATATGTTTTTATGTGTATGGGTGTATATGTTTTCGAATGGTTTGAACTAGTTCTAAAGATAACTAATTTTTTCTCAAATTTAATTCGTCAACATATACACACATGCACGTTTACACCTATACACATTTTCTTAAACAAAAACCTTTTGAGTAGAATCTTGAATGGTTAAAGTTTCTTTATTCATTAGAACCTCTGCCAAGTAAGTCGTTTTTGACAATTCATATTTAAAGAAGAATTTCATAGCGTGTACTTTGCTTTCATAAAATTCTTCGGTATAAGTTTTATCTCCTTTTATTAATCCAAGTTTTGCATGGTGAGCCATATCTAACCATAACCATGCAATTGTAATGTTACTAAAAAATTCCATAAACAAATTTGCATCTGCTGTGAATACTTCATACTCTCCTGCCTTGGCATATTCTGTCAAATGACCTAGCACTTTTTGAACCAATTGTAGCTTTTCGCCAAGCTGAGTAGCATAAGGTCTTAACTCATCATTGCTTACTGCTTTTTGAATCGTTTGCATGATTTCCATTGCCAATAACTCAACTGCTTTTCCTCTTTGCATCGTCACTTTTCGACCCAACAAATCAAGTGATTGTATTCCAGTTGTACCTTCGTACAATGAGAAAATTCTAATATCCCGATGGTATTGTTGTAAAATATATTCCATCGTAAATCCATATCCTCCAAGGACTTGGACTCCATTTGAAACAGCGACTGCTCCCATTTCCGAAGGGTAAGTTTTTACCATTGGAGTTAAAATTTCTAAGAGCAATTGATATTTTTCTCTTTCCTTTTCATCTTGTAAAGAACGAGATAAATCACTACACCTAGAAGCATACAAGACCAAACTCAAAGCTCCTTCGTACACCACTTTTTGCAATAATAACATTCTTCTTACATCCGCATGTTCGATGATTAAAGATTGTTGGTCATTGACATTTTTCTTTCCTTCATTATTTAATCGACGACCTTGTGGTCTTTCTTTTGCGTACTCTAAAGAAGCGTGATAAGCAGCAGAAGCTATTGCAGTTCCACCTCGACCAACTCCAATTCTAGCACCATTCATCATCAAAAACATATACTTCAATCCTTTGTTGGCTTCCCCTACTAAGTAACCTTGGCAGTCTTCTTTTTCACCAAACATCAAGTGCGTTGTACAATATCCACGTTGTCCTAGTTTTTGAAAATCACCAGCAGTCGTTACATCATTAGGAGTCAATCCTCCATTCTCAGGACGATGCTTTGGAACTATAAAAAGTGAGATACCTTTTGTTCCAGCAGGTGCTCCATCAATTCTTGCTAACAATAAATGCACGAAATTATCACAGTACTCATGATCGCCTGCGGAGATAAATATTTTTTGACCTGAAATTTTATAATGACCATCTTCGGTAGGTGTCGCACTTGTGGTAATATCAGAAAGCGAACTACCTGCTTGAGGTTCTGTCAAACACATCGTTCCTCCCCAAATTCCATCTAACATTTTTTGCAAGTAGGTGGCTTTTAATTCATCATTTGCAAAATGCGCAACCAACTCCGCAGCTCCTAAAGTCAATCCAGTATAACCTGGCAATTGATTATTGGCAGCATCCATGATAAAACCTGATGCTGAAGCAACCATTCCTGGCAATTGCATACCACCATCTTCATAGTCGAAGATACCTGCAATGACACCCAACTCTCCACCTTTCTTCATCATCGTTTCTACCTGTGGGTGAACAATGATTTTTCCATCCTTATAATAACATGCTTGGTCATCTACTTCCTTGATATAAGGGAATAATTCTTTATCGGAAAAATCTTTAATGGAGTCAAGGAAAATTTCGACGGAGTCTTTATCGTGATCGGAGAAATGTTTTTGATCTAATACTGATTGAAGGTCATGCACATTGTATAATAAAAATTTCAATGTGTCCATATCCATATACTGCTTAGCCATAACTTTTGAATTTTAAATAGTTGATTAAATGTATAAACAAAACAAATGTTTATTCTAACATTAATCATTAAACATGTTTAAGAAAGGGAAAACAGGAATTTTTCGAAATAGAATTTTTTGTAAAAATTAGTTCAGGGTGACTTTATGTGGTTTGTCAATATGGTTATTAAGTTATTGGTTATTGAGTTATTGATCCAAAACCATAGAAAGATAACGTTATTCGAAATAACCCAATAACCAATAACTTAATAACCATTTTGAACCTAAAAATTAAATCACGAAGACAAACTCAATCGCTTTCTAATTTTCGAAAGCCCAACAGGAGTTAATCCTAAATAAGAAGCAATTAAATATTGAGGAACTCTTTGTAAAAGTCCTGAGCGATTTTGAACTAGGCGCAAATAACGTTCTTCGTTGGAGAGATAATTAAGGTGTGCAATTCGACGGTAGGATTTTATAAAAGCATCTTGCATGGAAATTCGACCAAATCTTTCAAGTTTATGAGACTTATCATAACATTTTTGGACATCTTCTTTATTGATATATATAAGTGAGGCTGGTTCCATAGCTTTGATATAAACATTGCTGGGCGTTTCTTGGATATAGGAATATACATCTGTGAAAAAATCTTTTTCTGTAAAGAATTCAATCACCTTCTCATTTCCATCTTTTAAGGTATATAAACAAAAACATCCTTTTTCAATAAAAAACCAAGATTTCACAAATGCACCGGGCTGAACCAATAGGTCATTTTTCTTCAATTCTTTCTTTTTATAGAATTGAAGATAGAAGTCCATTTCTTCCTCATCTAATCTAATATGTTTGTTGACTTTCTCTTTTAATAGTTCCACTAGACTTTTTTGTTTTTTTTCGAAAACCGAATTTAAGCATTGGTTTTTAATAAATGTAATTTAACAAAAAAAACATGATAGGTTTTTATATTTCAAATATTATTAATTAAATTTACATGTATTCATACTAATGAGAACAAAAGAAGAAAAAACCAAATGGAAATCTTTCCAAAAAAAATTCAATCAATTTTATTTTATCGGACTTGCTAATTTAGCATGGTAATTTTTATTGTTACAATTGAATTGAATTCATCTTACTTTCATCTTTAATTAGTATCGCATTGTAAAACGTACTGTTATGTTTTGCATAGGTATCGACACGGAGCAAGTCTTGAATACCATAAAATTAAAATGTCTGGAAAATAAAAAATGTATTTCCAATCAGAATTCAATCAACTGATCTTAAAGCAGATGGAAATGAGGTGGCGATTGAAACATTGGAATTAGCACAAGAAGGATTAGTGATTCAAAATGAATAAATAGTTGTATTAATTAAAAAGTGGAGAAATTTTTATTTCTCTGCTTTTTATTTTACAAATCAAATAATTATTGATGCAAGATTGCTCAAAAAAAATCGTAATTCAACATTAGTAGTAAACGAGTCATGGTTTGACTTTTCAAGTCAAGCCTTGACTATACATTTTGCGTCAGTCACGAATTCAGGGGACGGTTATAGCGAAGAACCACTTGAAATAGGAACTGCATGGAATGCTTTTGGGCATTCCAATCTGCCGATCGCAGCCCCAGGTTTTGCATTGTCGTCCCCCATTTTGAAACTCCAAGAAGTACTCGAAAAGTAACACTCAATTTTCTCAATGTCGAGTTTGGAAAATGTTTGGGGAGTGTTCATGAATGTGTGTCTTTGAGCTTGTTCTTCTTAGCCGTCGGATTTACATCCGACGGCTAAGAAGAAAATTAATAGACACCGTTAAATAAACACCCCCAATGTTTAGTTCAAATCCTTTCTTCAATTTTATAGTACGTTAAACAAATTCAACAATCGTAACGCCGTCCCCGCCTTGCTCTCTTGGAGGATGATAATAATTGGCAATCGAATCAGAATATTCTCTTAGTTTTATTTTCACAGCATCTCTCAATGCACCACTTCCTTTACCATGTAAAATTTGTAAATGTGTTGCACTAGTCATCAAAGCTTTGTCAATAAAAGATTCTACCAGTTTTAAAGATTCACTTTGAGTCAATCCACGAAGGTCAATTTTAGATTCAAATTTAACGCTAGAGTTGACGGTATCCGTTTTTACTCTTTTTGAATTAACAATGTCTAAGGGTTCATTGGCAGGTAAAAGGTCATTTAATTTTGCAGTCATTTTCATCAAGCCCATCAAAACAATTACTTTGTTTTTGTTGATGGATTCCACCGTGCCAGTTGCTCCACCTGATCGTAATTTCACAAAATCACCAACTTTAATATTTGCTTTTTTAGCTTTAGCTTCAGTTGGTTCGTAGTATACTTTTTCTCTAAGATCATCTACATTTTGAACCAACTCTGAACGTTGCGCCCGAACCGTTGCAGCCATTTCTTTCGCTTTCTCCAGATTCTTTTCCTCTTTTATTTCTCGAATCAATTTTTCAAATTCTTTATTCTCCTTCGCTACTTGCTGCAACTTACTTTCTTTTTCTTCCAGTTTTAATCTTCTTCTTTTGAAATCTAAATCTCGTTGAAGATTTTCATAACTCTTTATCAACTTTTCTAACTTTTTCTCCCGAGTCTTCATTTTTACAATCTCCTCTTCCAACTCTTGTTTTTCTTTTTGCAAATCAACCAATAATTGATCTACTGCTTTTTCATTTTTTCCAGTTTTATGACGAGCGTATTTTAATACTTTATTTGCAAGTCCTGTTTTTTTAGCAATTTCAAATGCATAAGAACTACCTGGCCGACCCACAAACATTTCATAAGTAGGCGTCAAGTTATCTTTATCAAAAGTCATCGAGCCGTTTACGATTCCATGTGTTTTGAATGCAAAGTTTTTTAAATTAGAATAATGGGTAGTAATGACTCCAAAAACTTTTAGATGATTTAATTCTTTTAAAATCGCCTCTGCAATTGCACCACCTATTTTGGGATCTGTACCTGAACCAAATTCATCAATCAACACCATCGTATTCTCATCAGAATTTTCCAAAAACACTTTCATATTTTGTAGTCGAGAACTATAGGTACTCAAGTCATCTTCCAAAGATTGTTGATCTCCAATATCCGCAAATAGTTTGTTATAGATTCCCATTTCCGATTCAGGATCAACTGGAATTAGCATTCCTGCTTGCATCATCATTTGAATCAAGCCTACCGTTTTCATCGTTATAGATTTCCCACCAGCATTGGGCCCAGAGAGCATTAAGATTCGATTTTTATTATGTAAAACCAAATCAAAAGGAATCGTAGGTTTATCAATTTCTTTATTTTTCAAATACAATAATGGATGGAAAGCTTTGAGAATTCCGAAGTGAGGATGCTTTTTGAGTTTGGGAAGGAAGGCATTCATTTTTACTGCCAATCGAGCTTTGGACTGAATCACATCATATTGAATCATTAATTCCTGATAGGATTTCAAGAGAGAAACATACGGGCGAAGTGTAGTACTTAAATCTTTGAGGATTCGATATATTTCTCGCTTCTGTTCTGTTTCTAAATCAAAAATATCATTATTGATATCAATGATTTGTTCGGGTTCAATAAATGCCGTTTTACCTGTAGTAGATTCATCATGAATGATTCCTCTAATTTTTCGTTTGTGCTCCGAGGGAACACTCAACACTCTCCTACCATTCCTATAACTTTCTACATTATCACTCAGCCAACCTTGGTTTCTATATTTTGTAATGAGGGTTCGAAATACTTTATCTAGTTCTCTTTGTTTCGCTCCTATCCCTTTACTGATTTTGAGTAATTCAGGAGAAGCATCAGGTCTAATTTTTCCTTCTTCATCAATAACTTGTTCAATCGCTTTACTCAATGCCTCATCAAAAACTACATCTCGAATGATTGAATATAAATTAGGATAAACTTCTTGGCGAGAACGCTTAAAAAACTTAAAAATCTTTTGGATAGATAATAAAATGGTATTGATTCGTTGTAATCCTTCCGTCGTCAACACGGATCCTTCTACAACCAAATGCCTTAAATCTTCTGCTAAGTCTTCGTAAGAGGTAATTGGAAAATGATCATTTTCATCAATACTTAGTTTGAATTCATTGACCTCCAATAGTAAAGTATGGATCGTAGATTCTTGGGTATGGATAGGCAAATTTTGAATTGCTTCTTTTCCTAATGCTCCTAAACATTCCTTTTGTAACAATTCAATTACTTTATCAAATTCAACCTTTTCATAAAGGTCTTTCGGTTCCAACTGCATGGTGTTCTTTTCTTAGATTTAAGACAATATAATGTTTGTGATTTTTTAGCCACCGACTAACACGGACTTTTACGGACTATACTTAAATTTTGTTTTTCGAAAAGTCCGTAAAAATCCGTGGCTAAAAATTATACACGCTTACAACAAAAGTACAACTATAAAGTTCCTTTCTCGAAATTAAATTTTAACAATTTTCCCAGAAATAACTTTATTACTATCATGTATTTTATAAAAAATAACTCCTTGGTAAGTAATATTGGAAAAATCTATAGGAACTGTATTTTCGCCCTCCTGTAAAATAATTTTTTGATTTTGAAGCAATCGGCCATTGCCATCAAAAAATTCAATACTCACTTCTTCGTTAATTTTGCTTTCTAAATAGAGTTGGGTTATTTGAGTAAAAGGATTGGGAACAAAAGATGCTTTGGACACAACATCAATACTTTCTTCTTTAAATTCAAATCCAATTCTTAAAAAATCATTATTACTGTTGTAGGCTTCGCTGCGAAGAGATTGATCGGTTACTTTTAAAAGGTGTTTTAACTCTCCATCTTTTTTCACTTCAAAAGTCAAATAAAATAACTCCGTTTTATCCTCCATAGAAATGGATTTACCTGACACCCAATTCATTAAAATGGTTCCTTTGTCCACATCAGAAATTCCAAAATATTCTTTTGCAAAATCATCAGATTCATTCTGATCTGCTGCAATAAATTTCAATTTATCCTTATCAAATTGAATCGACATTTGATAGCCTGTAATATTTTTAAAGTCTTTTGAGAAAAATGGAATTTTTACTTGATCTCCTGCTTTCAGTTTTTTATTTTCTAACAAGAAATTCACGTATTCATCAGTTCGTATTTCTGCTTGTCCATTCAATGAAGATGGATCAGCACTCAAATTTACATCTCCTGATTTTATAGCAATAAAGTCCGCATCTGTTAAGTTGGATGAAATTTGATGTACATTAATGGAGTCAGGAAAATCTAACAAATTTAATGGCATTGGAAAAACATAATCTGCTGGAACAAATTGCCATGAAGTGTTGCCTTCAAACTCAAATTCCCAATTCAAAATCAACATTCTAATTTTCACCAAATCAAATGTAGAAACGTCACCACTTTTATTGACATCACCAGCAATTAATTTATACGGAGAATCCAAAGTTTGCCATCCTAAAATATGTTGTCGAATCAAAACCATATCGAAAGTATTGACTCCATTTTTTACACTATCCAATTTTTCAGGTCGAATTACAAAAGAAGTTCCACTCATTGCACCGCCTAGATAAGCACCTGAAGCATCCGTATTTATATTGTTATTAGGGTTAGATGAAATGTTAATTTTTACATCATTAACGCCTTCATTATTTTCTGTAAATATGCTACCCTGTACGTCTAGCGGGTGTTCGCCAATCTTCACTCGTGACTCATTAGGCGTAGACCAACCTCTCAATATAGAAAATCCAACAGATTGAATACCACATACAAAAGTAGTATCGTTTTGAGATACGAAGCGACAATCTCCATCTGTATTTACACTAATAGATTTCTCTCCTGAACAATCCCTTCCTTGATAGATATTAATATCATCAAATGAAACCGCAGATGTACCCGTACGAAGTGAAAATCCATTTCCATTTTGCAGAGGGTTATCATCTACAAAATAAGCTACTTTTTTATCTGCTAAGAAAACGGTTATTCTACCAATTTCAGGTTCATACATTACTTTACAATCTAACCATTGATTATTAGGAATCACTACGTTTTCAATATGTAAAGTATTATAAGTTCCATCTGTGGCCGTTTTATAAACTCTGATTTGGTCGGTATTTTCAAAAAAGTGAACTAGGTATGAATTGCCACGAGTATCCAAACTAAGGTCATCTGCAAAGAAGTGAATCCCTCCCCGTTTTTCATTTCCATTCCCATCAAATCTCATTTTCCAATGGTATAAAAAATTGGTGGTATCCGTTTGGGCCAAATTGATATTCAATTGAGTATTGGAATTACCTGTATTCGTTTGTTGTAAAATTTCATTTTGAACGACCCAATTTCCTTGGGTATTTGACCATTCAGGATTTATAAATGTTTGATTAAAATCATCTGAAATAAATCCTCTTGAATTATTTCCTCTCCAATCCGAACCATCAAAATCTCGAACGGTGTAAAAGCATTGTTGGAAAACACATGCTGAAGGTTCATCATTGAAGTTAATATCGAAATCATCCATGTACCATTCTGCAAGCGGTGGCGATTGAGCAACAAAAGGAGTGAGATCATGTAACAAATCATTTTCATAAACTCCATTTCCATGAGTCGCAATTCTCAACTTACGAGTAACTGGCGTAAATGCCAATGACATCACTAAACACGCATCTGGCAAACCTGTTGAATAAGTCATCCATGTCGTTCCTCCGTCTGTCGAAACAAATACGCCAATATCATTTCCAATATAAATATGCTGAGTATTTTCAGGATCAATTAAAATGGTGTTGGTGGGTACATCAGGTAAATCTTGTCCAAGAGGATTCCAAGAATTTCCACCATCCAAGGAACGGTATACATGCGATGGTAAATCGTACCCTCCAAAAACAACATAAACAATATTATCATCACATGGATCAACTGTAATTTCCATTGGAAATCGATCAGGTAATCCATTTGTTATTTCACTCCAAGTGTCTCCCCCATTTTCAGATTTAAACATTTTTGCAGGAGAAGTATAAAGTGGTGCAATACCTGCATAAACAATATTTTCATCAGTAGGAGAAGCTCCTAAACAATTCACAGGATTGTTTCCATCCAAAGGAATTCCATTATTTGTTTCTGCTCGATTAGTTCCATTTTCAATTGTGTACACAATGTTAGAAGCTGCATAAATTCTTCGATTTAAACTACTTGGTGCAAAACAAATAGGTGCTGAAAAATTAGCATAACATTGAGGATCAACTCCTGCACAACCTGGAACTACCCCTGAATTAGAAGAGAAGGATTGCGCTTTGTTATCAGAATAAAACAATCGCATATAATAAAGCGAACCCCAAACATGGTTGTCATCATTGGGATCGACGATCGTTCCAAAACCATCTCCTCCAATTTTTCTTTCCCAAGCCAAACTGCCTCGATAAACTGCAGTTGCATTATCTTGAAGACCTCCCATTCCAAAATCTGGGTCGGTCATTGAATTCGAAAATTTCTGATAAAATTGTACCGTTTGTAATCCTGTATTGGCACTTACAAAATCTAACCCATCATTTTCACTTTTAAAAACGCCGCCATCTGATGCCACGTATAATTTATTTGGAATGGTAGGATGATAAATAATATCGTGAATATCTGCATGAATATAATCTCCTGGATTTTGCTCTGGCCCCTCGATTGGAAAGGCATTGAGATTCCACAATAACCAATCTGATTCAGCAATTAAAAGTCCACCATTATTAGTAGAACGATATAAATTAATTCCTGCAGCCAATACATGTGAATCATCATTTGGATTAATCGCTACATCATGCGAATACCAACCTTGGTATCTTGCATAATCTAGGTCATTCATCAAAGTCCAATTGACACCTGCATCCTCTGAACGATACAAGCCAACTGTTTCATCATAATTTCCTACACTTGCAAAAGCAACATCTGGATTATCCCTAGAAAAATCTAACATTGTTTTTCCAGTATAATCTGGAAGTCCTACTGGAGCGAAATTTATTCCATCCACACTTCGATAAACACCTCGGCCCGTACTACCAAAATTTCCAACTCCTACCAACATGACCCCATCATTGGTATCATGCATTGCGATACTCATGACATTCGGGAATGCTAAAATATTGGTCCAAGTTCCGCCAGCGTCATCACTTCGAAATAGACCTTCTGTCGTTCCTGCATATATAATGTTAGCATCAAAAGGAGAAATTCGTAAAACATTGACTCCCTTAAGTTCATCTTCATCAGACCAATCCAAACTATAATTCCAAGTCAATCCGCCATCTGTGGTTTTAAGAATTCCAATTCCATAAGTCCCTCTTCGGAAACGAATCGTGTAGCCCTGCCCTGTTCCTTGATTTGGTAAAATATCATTAGGGTCAAAATCTCCGTAAACTTCACCAGTTCCAATTAAAATTTCATCTGAATTATTGGGATTGATGACGATACTCGAAACGCCCAAAACGGGTAACCCCGTCGGAACATAATTCCAATGCGCTCCATCATCAATAGATTTCCAAAGCCCTCCACTTGCTGCGCCTGCGTATAATGTGCCCGATATATTTGGATCAATTGCTACAGTTAAAATTCGACCTGCAAAATTTTGTGGGCCAAGCGGCGTCCAATCTGAACGAGTGGAACCTTGATTGGAAGTTAATCTCTCTCGGACTTGATGACTTTCTGTAATTTTCTGAGAAGGGATTTTCTCTGATGGGTAGGATCTCGATAAGGTCCAGCTATCCAATGATTTACCAGCACCACTAAATTCTTCGGGCTCTTCTTCCAAGTCCAATGTAATTTGGGAGGTAGGTTTTTCAAAAAATCTGCTTTGATATATCGACCAACTTAAAAGTAGGACAACTATTCCCGATAAGGTAAAGATCAATTTCTGGTTCATGGATGGATACTTAATTTGCATAAAACGATTGCAAAATAGGACTTTTTTCATGAAAAAACCGTCTCCATTCGGCTATTCTTATCAAATGCAATTATCAGGCTACCTTGTTAAGAGATTGAAGGATTTTTGGATTGCTTTTTTTGATACCATAGGTTTTATCATTTTTGAATGAAAAATAGGGGACAAAGGATTTTTTAGTTAAAAATATAGAATAAAGAAAATTATAAATGAGTAAAAATATATTACTCAAAATACAATCTAATTTTCTTTTCAAATGCTATAAAAACTGACTTTCTTGAATCCCTAAAAAAGACTACTTTTGCAACTCATTAAAAAATAAAAAAGTGGCTGGAAATACTTACGGACAGATATTTAAAATCACAACATTCGGAGAATCACATGGTAAAGCATTGGGCGTTATTTTAGATGGTTGTCCAGCAGGATTAGAAATTGATGAGGCATTTATCCAAAATGAATTGGACAGAAGACGGCCTGGTCAATCCTCAATTGTTACCCAAAGAAAGGAAAGTGATAAAGTAGAAATACTCTCTGGAATTTTTGAAGGAAAAAGTACAGGTACTCCTATTTCGATGGTTATTTTTAATAAGGATCAACGCTCTCGTGACTATGGCCATATCATGGATAAATTTCGTCCTTCTCATGCAGATTTTACCTATCAAAAAAAATATGGCTTACGAGATTATCGAGGCGGTGGAAGATCGTCTGCTAGAGAAACGGCAGCACGAGTAGCTGCAGGAGCAATTGCAAAACTATTGTTACAAAAAAATGGTATCTCCATTCATAGCTATGTTACACAAGTAGGAAATATTTCTATTTCACAAAATTACCAAAATTTAGATTATTCAAATATTGAAAAAACACCTGTTCGATGTCCCGATATTAAGGTCGCAGAAACGATGATTGATTTGATAAAAAAGACTCGGAAACAAGGTGATACAATTGGTGGAGTCGTTGCTGCCGTCATTCAAGGTTGCCCAGTAGGATTGGGAGAACCCGTGTTTGATAAACTTCATGCAGAACTTGGGAAAGCAATGTTATCAATTAATGCATGTAAAGGGTTTGAATATGGAAGTGGCTTCGAAGGTGCAAAAATGAAAGGCTCAGAACACAATGATGTTTTTAAAAATGAGGATGGAAAAATCAGTACCACTACTAATTTTTCAGGTGGTGTTCAAGGCGGTATTTCCAATGGTATGGATATTTATTTTAGAGTTGCATTTAAACCTGTTGCTACTATCATCCCTGCTCAAAATTCCATCAATGAGGCAGGTGAGGCGGTTACGATTGAAGGAAAAGGAAGACATGATCCATGTGTCGTACCAAGAGCCGTTCCTATCGTAGAAGCAATGGCTGCCTTGGTTCTAGCTGATTTTTTATTGAGAAATAAGAGTACGCTGGTATAAGTTTTATAAAAAAAACAAAATATAAAAGTGTCAATAGATGTTGAGATGGCACACATCATAAGTACATAAAAAAACGAGGTTCTTCACTTAACTACCACCTACTGAAAGTAGTTGAGTTCAATATACAGACGACTAAAAGTCGTCTTGTTTTGAAAAAGGGAACGCTGCGCTAAGGGAAGGCGGATTTACGATTGGAGAAGTTTTGACGAATATTAGTAAACACGATTTTTCGTCAAAACTTCTCCAATCGTAAATCCGCCTTCCCTT
>CAKZSH010000012.1 GCA_937918905.1 uncultured Saprospiraceae bacterium | reverse complement strand
TATCGGTAGAAAGAAAATAAGTTAATTTTTAGTTTTCGAGTTCCAGAGGAACGGTATATAAAAACCATCGGGTAGAGTACTCAATAACCAGTAACTTAACAACTATTTGAACAAACCACATCAATTCATTTAGAACCCAATATTTTAACTTCAGCAAAAAATGGAGCATTAGAAATAAAGTGTTTTTAAATTTTCAATTAAACTTTTAGGTTGATAACCAATTGTAAATGCTTTGTTAGAATTTAAAGAAACATCGGCGGGACGTTTGGCGGGCATCTGAACATCTTTTTGTAGAGAAGGAATAATTAGGTTTTTATCCAATCCAAAATGTTCTGCTACTTGTGTTGCAAATTCAAATCTCGACAACTTTTCTTTTCCGCCTAAATGAAAAATTCCGTTTACTTTTTTTTCCAATAATAAAAAAAGACCTCGTGCAGCATCCCCTCCAAAAGCGGCTGTTCGATATTCATCGGTAAAGCAATAAACATTTTTTCCTTCCTTTAAATTTCTTACCCAAGCATTCATAAAACCCAATCCATTGGAAGGCATTCCGTACATCAATGGCATTCTCGCAACAGTTGCTTGAGGATAAATTTGTAGAATTTTTTGCTCTGCTTCTAATTTTTGTTTTCCATAAATCATGATAGGATTTGCGGAATCCGTTTCAGCATAAGGCGCATTTTTTCCATCAAAAACTAAATCGGTAGAAGTGAAAATAAAAGGGATATTTTGCTTAGCACACCACTTCGCCAAGTGGATTGTTGCTTTTACATTTATATTGTTAGAAAGTGGATTTTGTTCACAGTTGTTTGGATTAGAATTAGCTGCAAGGTGGAGGATAGCATCTGGTTGATATTGTTTTAGATAATTTATAACTGACTGATTATCAGTTAGGTTAAGTGGGTTGGTTTGAATACTTTCATAGTCAAGTTTATTGTTTTGATAGATGCCTTGTACTTGCCAATTGCTTTGAAAATGATTTACAATATGCCATCCTAAAAATCCTGAAATTCCAGTAACGAGTAATTTTTTCATAAATTTCTATGCTTGCATGATTTTTAATTCTTTAGGAGGTGCTTGCTGTTGTGTCAATCTCGAAACCACCATAATCGTAACCAACCCACTCACCATTGCCAAGGTTCTAAAAGGAAATAATACCGCACCTGCTTCATCCATTGCAAAAGGAATCATATTTGGAATTCCCAAAGCCGACTCCCCTCCCCCAAATCGAATAATAAAGCTCACTAAAAATCCGCACAACGCCCCTATCGAATTTGCTTTTTTATCAAACAACGCACATACCAAAGCAGGAAATAACAAACAATACACGAAGTCGCTACACAAAAACCATAACGCATAAACACTCTTGACATTCAACGCTAATAAAGTTGCTGCAATTCCAATAATCCAAATACATCTTTTAATTACTTTCTCTAAATTAGTAGGTGTGATATCAGGTTTTACCAAAGGTCGAAATACATTCCATCCTGCCATCGAAGAGGCAGATAAAATTGAAGAATCTACCGATGACATCACCGCCGCCGCTACTGCTCCCAGTCCAATAGTTGCTACCCAAGGATTGGTCAAATGTCGTACGACGTGTGGCAAAATAGAAGCATAATCATTTGGCATTGCACCTATGGTTTCCCAATCTGCAACATTGCCCACTATTCCTATCATGACCGCAGGTATCGCCGCCACAATACAAATCACTCCTGCAAAAATAGATAATCGAACTGCTGTATCTTCATCTTTTGAAGAGAGGACTCTTTGAAAATAAACTTGCCAAGCGACACCTCCAAAAATTAATAACAATGCATAATCCCACCAAACCCAATAGTAATCTCCCAAGGCTTCGTGGCTTGGAAGGAAAGATGCCGTCAAGGTATTTTTTTGTTGATAAGTCGTCCAAACGGTTTCCCATCCACCCAATGTATTTATCGCAACAGGTACAATTAACAATAGTCCTCCAAGTAATAAAATCATCTGAACTACATCCGTCAAGGCAACTGCCCAGAGTCCACCAATAGCGGTGTATGCAATAGCAATGATTGCAGATAAGACAATGGCAGGTTCGGTTTCCAAACCTAAAATGGTTCCGAATGTAGTGCCCAATGCGGTAAGAATTGCAGCCGTCCAAAAGATTTCTCCAGACAAAGCAGGAAGGAATAAAAGTGCCGTTATTCGTTTTCCAAAACGTTGCGACAAAGGATCCAACATCGTTCGAAAACGATGCTGACGCATGGTACGTGCAAAAAATAATCCGCCAATAACCAAACTCAATGCATAGCCCCAAGGTGCTTGTACCCAAATTAATCCATAGTCAGGATGGGCAGAATATTCGGCTGTTCCATTGATATATCCTCCTCCTACCCATGTCGCACTCATGGTAAATATTCCAACAACTAACGGAATGGATCGTCCTGCCAACATGGAATCACCTTGTGTTTTTTCTTTTTTCTTTGCTGCGACATAGGAGCCGAAATAAAATATCAAGGCATAAAAAACCATCATCGCTATAAATCCTGACCACATCACAGGTGCATCTATTGCATATAAATAAATTCCACATCCTACTAAAAAAATTAGTAAAAGTAATGTTGGAAAAAATTTAGATCGTAGAATGGAGTTCATTTTGTTTTTAAGGCAAGATAAGAATTTAACGGTGAACGTTGAACTGTGCATCAATAATGAGAATGGGATGTGTTGTAATTTTTTTTTACCGCAGATTTACGCTGATTTTTTATGATTTTTTCTAAAACGCATTTTTCGACAATCATAAAAAATCTGCGTAAATCTACAGCAAAAAAAACTCGCAACAACACGAAGCTGAAACGAGTCAAATTTCCAAAAAGTTAATTCTTCTGTAGTGATCTAATGTTCAAGGGTAATCACTACTTTATTTTATAATAAGTTTTGAATAAGAAAGGTCTATTTGTTAGGCTTGTAAAAATTGGTATCGTAATGATGGTATATTTCACAAACTCAAAAAAGACTCAAAACGTTGTCTGGAAGAACTGTTTTTAAGAGAACCTTAAATGTTCGGAGAGAACTTTAGAAGTTTTTAACTTTTGATGGGAAAGTGTTAACGTTTCTTTGACGGTGGAGGGTCGCTTTGCTTGATGGTTCGAATATTTTTGACTCAATATTTTTTCGAAACCGTCAAGCAAAGCGAGCGTCTACCGTTTTAAAAAATATCTAAAATTTTCATGGGGTTATCATTGAACATGAGGGTATCTCCTATTTTTTTACGCATCATTTCTTTGGCGAGGGGAGCTTGCGGCGAAATGGCAAAATATTTTTTGCCTTCAATAATAAGGCGTCCTGCTGCAATAGATATAAAATAATTTCCAAGACTAGTTTCTACAACACTTCCAAATGCAACTTGGTCAAAAGTACGTTCAGGTTTGATTTGATTGAGAAACATTTCTAATTTTTTAGCCTCTGACAGAATATGTGCATTCTTATCTCTTTCCATGTGCATCATCGCTCTACCAGTTTCAAATTTATCACCAGCACTACTTTTGGTTTCGTTATTTGCACTTTCTTGAGCATCATTCATTAATTTTTGAGCAACAGCTATCTTCTGATCTATGAGTTCTCGAACTTCTTCAAGTAATGCTTCTTTGATTTCAATCTTTTCCATTTTATATGTCTTTTATTAAACATTTCTAGGTTAAACGCACGAGTATATTGTAATAATTTTCGTTCCTGATAATCAGGCTTTTATAGGTTATAATATTTTATAAATTATTAAAAGTCCACTTTATAATTACTTGGTTTTCAGTTAAAGTTTTTTGTAACAATACTCGTGCGTTTAACCTAAAACATTTCAAGTAATGAGTAATTGCTCACATTTATTTACTATTTTGTCCTATCACAATACAAATTGGTAGTGCTACAAATTTATTAAACTAGCATTAGTTGAAAAAATTCTAAGCGATAATACGTAGAATTAATGTTGTGTTCACTTAATTTTAGCCTAAGCCAAATTTTATTCTTCAAAAAAAGCACAATAAACTCAATATTTCTTTAATTTAAAATAATTTCGCATCGAGGAAAATAAACCTCTTAATTGACCATAAAAAGTATGAATAATATAAAAACCTATTCTCCTTTACAAAAAACCTTAGCATGGAGTGTTCACTTATTTACAGCATCAGGTTTGGTAGCTGGTTTTATGGCAATACTTGCAATCAATAATTTAGAATGGAGAGAAGCAATGCTATGGTTAATGTTGTGTTTGGTAATAGATGGTATGGATGGAACATTTGCAAGATTATTGAAAGTTAAGGAGGTTTTGCCCCACATTGATGGAAAAACGATTGATTATGTGATTGATTTCGCCACTTATGCCATAATTCCGGCCTATTTTTTCCACGAAGCAAACCTTGTAGAAGAATCTTGGCGACTGCCTTGTACCTCAATTATTCTCTTGGTATCAGCTGTGTATTATGGAAAAGATGGAATGGTTTCTAATGATATGTATTTTATCGGTTTTCCTGTTTTATGGAATATGGTGGTATTTTTTCTGTTTTTTGTCTTTGATTTTACAAGTATGTGGAATGCAATTTTAATTATTACCTTTGCGATATTACATTTTATCCCCATAAAGTTTGTCTATCCTAGTCAAGCAAGTAAATTCAAAACCCTGACTCTAATAAATACAATTATTTTTATCGTTTCCTCAGTTGTGATTCTATGGATTTACCCTGAGCGTAATGTCTGGTGGGTAAGCAGCGTAATTTTGACAACTGGGTACTATGCTTTGATGGCTATCTTTAATACTTGGATAGAAAATTGATGATTAAATTATAGGACATTTATGACACTTTAAAAAAGTTCATATTTGTATAATTTTCTTTTCTCCCCAATTATATCTTCCAAAACCGATAGTGCTTCGTATTAACTTTAACTCATTGATTATCAACGGGTTAAAATGTAGAAATCAAAAATCTAAGGAGCTATTATTTGATATTTTTTCCCTTGATTTTTATTGCATGGAAAGTTAGAAAATAATAACTTTGTGACTATTAAAAAAGGACTCCCCCTCCGTTACTTTTTTCTAAATTTTTCATTCTTTTTTTTAATTAAAAAACT
The DNA here is from genome assembly GCA_937918905.1 of uncultured Saprospiraceae bacterium. GTDB lineage: Bacteria > Bacteroidota > Bacteroidia > Chitinophagales > Saprospiraceae > CAJQQY01. The sequence continues at coordinate 3,641 of CAKZSH010000012.1, read as the reverse complement.
AATGTTTTTAAGTTAAGTTTCGATGAACAACACCATTGTGAAATGTTGGTCTTACCTTATTTTGCTAATCACTTGCCTGTTAGCGAATCTATCTTTATTTGCCCAAGATTTAAGTATTGATCCTACCTTCAATAATATGTACGGAGGAGGAAGTTTTGAAGAGTTTTATACTTGCTTTGAAACCGCTGATGGCGGTTTTATGCTAGGGATGAAAGCTGCAGATAGTCCAATCATGGGAAACATAGGTGGAACAATCTGCGGTAATTCTGACTATTGGTTAATCAAAACAGATGCAAATGGTAATACTGTTTGGGAAAGTTTATATGGAGGTTCAAGTACAGAGGAATTACTAGAAGTTATACAAACATTAGATGGTGGATATGCTATTGTAGGAAGGACTTTATCTCCTGCAAGTTGTGATGTACCCGCAGGAAATCCATTTGTATATGACGGATGGGTTCTAAAAATTGATGGTAGTGGAAATATTATGTGGGATAATAGGTTTGGAAGTAGTCAAGGAGATAATTTAAGATCAATTATCGAAACCTCAGATGGTGGATTTTTGGTTGGAGGAGATACTATAAATTCAGTTTTAAATACTACAGATTATTGGGTAACTAAACTTGACGGAACAACTGGTGGTATTTTATGGGACATTTCAATAGGCTCTGATGGAACAGAATGGTTAAATGAAATAAGGGAAACATCAGATGGTTATATCTTAGCGGGTTTTTCTGATGATACTGGAGGAGGTGACAAAACTGCAGCAAGTTATGGAAGTTGGGATTATTGGGTGGTAAAAATTGATTTGAATGGAAATTATGTTTGGGATGAATCCTATGGAGGTACAGGTAATGACCAATTGTGGGCATTAGAAATCACTCCTGATGGTGGATTTATTATTGGAGGTTTTTCAAATTCAAGTCCTTCTACTGCTCCAAATAACAAAACAGCTGCAGCTATAGGAGGTGATGATTTTTGGGTAATAAAAACAAATAGTACTGGAGGAGTTCAATGGGATAAATCTTATGGAGGAACTAGCAATGACCAACTTTATAGTATTGCTTTAATCAATGTTAGTGGTTGTTCGGCAGATTATATTTTTAGTGGTGATTCTGAATCCGCAGATGGAGATGTAAACGGCTCTAGTAACGGAGGTAATGATTACTGGTTGGTATTTGCTGATAATCTCGGAGATTTAATTTGGGAAAAAAATTATGGTGGCGACAGTTTTGATAGAGCATGGGATTTTAGAAGAAATTCTGATGGAAGTTATATTGTAGGAGGTTATACTGTCTCAAATAATACAGGTGATCTTCCAAGTGCTAATTTTGGAGTATTAGACAATTGGGTTTTTAAACTCAATTGTGCTTTTGATGTCCTTGACCAAATTGATGAAGAAATTTGTGAAGGAGAATCTATTACCATTTCGGCAGTCGCAGGAGATTGTCCTAGTTGTATGTATCAATGGGACGCTACTGGTAACAATGCTATTACAAAAGATATTACTGTTGACCCTTTGGTCAATACTACTTATAAAGTAACCGTTACAAATGCTACTTGTTGTGAGGATACGACTTCCGTTACGGTTATCGTTCATCCTAATCCTACAGTTGACCTAGGGCCTGATACTGAAATTTGTCCTAATGAAACCATCACACTTGATGCAACTGGAACAGGTTGTACTTACAATTGGTCTACTGGGGAAACCTCTCCAACCATTGATGTTGAGATGGCTGGTACCTACTCCGTAACCATCACTTGTGAATATGGATGTATGGATGCTGATACTATTGTGATTAGTGCGGGTATTGTTCCAAATGTAGAATTGGGAAATAATACCACCTTGTGTGCGGGAGATAGTATTTTGTTGGATGCAGGAGGCGGAGGTATGGATTACCTTTGGTCAACTGGAGCAACGACTCAAACTATTTATGGAAATGATGAATTGGAATATTCCGTAACCGTAACCTCTGTGGATGGTTGTACAAGTACGGATAATATTTTGATAAATTTCGATACGGTGATGGTCATGTTACCCAATGATACCACACTTTGTCCTGAAGAAACATTGGAAATTTCAGCAGGAAATTCTGGTTGTACTTATTCATGGACTGGAGGTAGTTCAGCGCAAACGCTTTCAATTTCTTCAGCAGGAACTTATACGGTGACGGTGACTTGTGGTGTAGCATCATGTACTGCTGTTGATGAAATTGTTGTTGCTTATTTTACGGTAAACACTCCTCAAAATGTCCCTATGGAAATTTGTGATGGAGATTCTCTGTTTGTTGGAGGGGATTGGCAAATTGCCGCAGGTAATTATTCTGATACCTATCAGACTGTGGATGGATGTGATAGTGTTGTGATCACTAATCTAATTATCAATCCAACTTTCTCTGAAAATCAACCCATGGAAATCTGTGATGGAGATTCGCTTTTTGTTGGTGGTGATTGGCAGTTGGTCGCAGGGAGTTATCCTGATACCTTGATGACTGTCGATGGTTGTGATTCCATTATCATTACGGATTTGACTATCAATCCAATCTATGATGTAAATGTTCCAATTGAAATTTGTCAAGGGGAAAATTATCTTGCAGGGGGGATGATGCAAACGATGTCAGGTACTTATTTTGATACTCTTGCAACCGTCGATGGGTGTGATTCTGTTATCATTACCGAACTGACTGTTTTCCCTACTTTTCAAGATACTCTTCAAGTGGAAATTTGCAACGGTGAAGATCATCTTGCTGGGGGTATGTTACAAACTACATCAGGGACTTATTTTGATACCTTGATGACGATCAATAATTGTGATTCTGTTATCGTTACGGAACTGACGGTGCATCCTACTTTTTCCGAAAATCAACCTATGGAAATTTGCGATGGCGATTCACTCTTTGTTGGAGGGGATTGGCAAATGGTCGCTGGTAGCTATCCTGATACTTTGATGACCGTCGAAGGGTGTGATTCGGTTATTATTACTGACTTGATTATTAGTGATATTTATCAAATAACGATAGATAGTTTAATTTGTATTGCTTCTCAATTGGAGCCTGATACATTATCTTTAACTAGTCAACAAGGATGTGATTCTATTGTTATTTTTAATTATCAATTAATTGCCGCAGACTCATTTTTCTTTGAAACATTTACTTGCGATTCTAATTTAGTCGATACTACTTTTACTAATGCAATGGGAATGAATGGCGAGTGCGATTCTATCTTGGTAGATATTGTTTCTTTCGCACCTTCTTTTGAGATCACGATCGATACAACAACTTGTAACGCTTCGCAAATGAATGATACCATTCCATTGATGACGCAATTTGGATGTGACTCAATTGTCATTTTTAATTATCAATTGGTTGATGCGGATTCTTTCTTTTTTGAATCTTTTACTTGCGATTCTAATTTAGTCGATACTACTTTTACTAATGCAATAGGAATGAATGGCGAGTGCGATTCTATTTTAGTGGATATTGTTTCTTTTGCACCTTCTTTTGAAATCGTAATCGATACAACAACTTGTAACGCTTCACAAATGAATGATACCATTCCATTGATGACGCAGTTTGGATGCGACTCGATTATAATTTTTAATTACCAACTCGTTGCTGCTGATTCTTTCTTTTTTGAAACTT
>CAKZSH010000011.1 GCA_937918905.1 uncultured Saprospiraceae bacterium | reverse complement strand
AGATGTGTAGTTTATTTATTTCCTACTCCCTAAGTTAATTTTTAGTTTTCGAGTTCCAGAGGAACGGTATATAAAAACCATCGGGTAGAGTACTCAATAACCAGTAACTTAACAACTATTTGAACAAACCACATCAATTCATTTAGAAATTTAAATTTTCGATTTGCAAACTCATCCAGAACCCTAAGCTCTTGATGAAACAGCTTTATTAAAAAAACAAGCGTTTATTCAAATCACCGATTGAGAACAGCCACAAAGGCTAGAATCAATTGGCAATTATAGAAAAAAGTGGATCAACCAAAATTATTAACTCAAAAGGTCTTAAAATTCCTATTTAAGACTTTAAATTCTTTTTTAAATCTTTTAATATTATTTGTCAAAATAAGTATTTCTTCCAGTTATGCTTCTCTAGCCCTTACTATCATTGACTTTCAGCAAAAAATTAAAAATACATTTTGCTCCTAAAAAGGGACATAAAAAGGGTAAAAGAGGGGATTTAAACAGGGCTGTAAAAGGGACGTAAACAGGAAAAAGGGGGGACAAGGTTAGGGGCAAAGAGGGACACGTGTAGGGCTAAAATATAATGAACTATAAAAGGGGACATAAAAAGGGTAAATTTTTTTGATTATTTCCTTTTGCGAATTAAATCTCACTAAAGGTTACTGTTTTAATAATAAAGGGACATAAACAGGGCAAATTACAATCAAATTTTTTCTCTTATCAATGTGAATAGGGACTTAAATAGGGAATTAGAAACCGATCATATTTTAAAGGGGGACATAAAAAGGGGCCAAGAAACACTTTAGTCCTATTATATAGGGTGATTCCTCTTGAAAGGGGGACTCAAATAGGGAATAATTTGAAACCCCTACATTTATTAGCTTTTTAGAGCAAAACTATAGTTGAAAAGGGGACATAAAAAGGGCCCAACTATTACATTAAGCCCATTTAATATTATAAACTCTAGTTTTTGATTTTAAAAGGGGACACAAAAAGGGATAAAGTGATAGTTAGTACCTTGATTTTGAGTGTTATTGAACATTTAGTAGATTGATTTTGATAGCAGGGACATAAACAGGGAATCATGATGCCTATTTATGTCCCCTTTTCAATTCCTACATTATAATATAGATTGGATAGACGATGAAAAAGGATCAGTATAAATGGGGACTTATTCAGGGTTTTGGATTGTCAACGTAATTTATTAGAGCCTAAAATTAATTTTCAAAAAGAAGGGGGACGAATTATCTCCAAGTCCCCTTCGTTTATTATATTTGCCTCTCAAATTAGAAAAGACAAAACAGTAAAGCTTAATTTTTAAATAAATCAAAAGCAGTAATTATAAAAGGATTTTAAAAGGAATGAAACCAAAGATTACCAAACAGATTGCTCGTATTGAAAATAGATTTATTTTCAATGCTCGATATCAACTCAGCGCAAGAGAGCAGAAGATCATTCTTTATTTAATGTCGAATCTAGATCCTAAACAGCAAGATGATTTTCACAAACAAGTCATTCCAGTTAAAGAGTTAGAATCCTTACTTAAAGGTGATGATAAAAAATGGGGAGGTCTTTATAAGGAGATGAATGATTTTAGTACGCGTATTATTTCCAAATATATTTCTTTTGATTCTGATTTTTTAGTGGATGGAAAACCACTAAGAGGGGTGATTAGTTGGTTTCAATCTGTTCTTCCTGTTGAGAATGAACATGGCGAAGTTTCTTTGGAGTTTATGTTTTCGGAAAGGTTAAAACCATTTTTACTTCAATTAAGTGAATATGCTAAAATTCACCCATTGGATGTTGCACCCATGAAGAGTGGTTTTGCGATTCGGATGTATCAAGTTTTTAAAGCCGAAAGAGATCGAATGCGACGGCATACTCAGAGTTCGACTTTGGTCTACACCTTAGATGAATTAAAAAATATGCTTGGCATCGCAAAAAAATACAAAGTACTTAAAGATTTTCGTCGTAGAGTATTGGATGTAGTCGAACGAGAAATTAATACGCACAGTCCTAGTGTTCAAATTAAATATGAATATATCAAAACGAAACGCCGAGTAACAGGTGTCAAGTTTTTGATTTTTGATAAAGTAAAAACAAAAAATCCTCCAACTGAGAGTGGAGCAGCCACAAATTATGCCCCTTCCAATGAAGAATTAGCGCAACTCACTTATGCTCAAGATAAAGCCTATACGACATTGGTGAAATTTGGAGTTTATGAAGGAATCGCCTTCAAGCAAATCTTACCTAATTTGAAAGGTGGTGATGTGGAAGGTTACGAAGATTATTTTATCAAACATGCTTTAGGGCATTTTAAACGATGGGCCAGAAATCAACCGAACAAAGCGATCAGCGCAGCGACTTTTGTAACTTGGTGGAGTGAGAAAAATGTCTTTGATTCGGAGAATGATGTGTTTTGGAAAATTGTCGAAAAGATTAATTTGGATAAAAAGAAGTTAGACCAAATTACTTTCGATAATCGAGTGGAAGCGAAAAATATGACGAAAAAGGAATTTATTGATTGGTACAAAGGGACGCAAAAGAAGATGTTATAATTTAAAGGCATCGAATGTGATGCCTTTAAATTATGGATTCTAATTCCGTCGGATTCGTAGGAATTACAAAATATTATTTTTAAAGGCATCAGATTCGATGCCTTTAAAAAATTTCACACAAAAAAAGAAACACGATAAGCCATGTCAAAAGGCAAATTATTTCCATCTACCATTACAGTTCAAGGAGTTGACATCCGATTGACTTCAAAAAATGAGGAACCCTTCGTTTCCCTAACTGATATTGCAGGTAAATATGGTGAGGCAAAAACCATGATTCAAAATTGGATGCGAACTCGAAGTACCGTTGAGTTTTTAGGTGTTTGGGAAATGATGAATTGTCCAAATACATTTAACCGTGTAGAATTCGAAACTTTAAAAAACGAATCAGGCAGTAATCGTTTTGCCCTTTCTCCCAAAAAATGGATTGAAACTGTAAATGCAAAAGGGATGGTTTCGAAAATGGGTCGTTATGGAAGTGGTACTTCTGCTCATATTGAAATTGCTGCAGAATTTGCTTCATGGTTAGATCCTGTTTTTAAATTATATGTTTTTCAAGAATTAAATAGACTGAAAAGCGATGAAGCCAAACAGAAAAACTTAGAATGGAATGTCAATCGAATTATCACCAAGGCTAATTTCCAAATTCATTCTGAAGCAGTTAAAAAACACCTTGTCCCTCCACGAGTAAAAAATACAAAAGCTGAAGGTTATATTTTTGCCAATGAAGCAGATATCCTCAATGTCTCTCTTTTTGGTATGACGGCAAAACAATGGCGGATTCAAAATCCTGAACTGGAAGGAAACATACGGGATCATGCTACTATCGAACAATTAGTAGTCTTATCCAATCTCCAAAGCTTGAATGCTAAATTAATGGAGTGGGGGAGTGACGAAGAACAACGACTAGAAATTTTAAATAATACGGCCATTGAGCAAATGCAGATCTTTACCATGAGTTCAACTATCAAACAATTACCTGGCGGTAAAAAGAAATTAAAAAAAGGAAAATAAGGTCGAAGGAACTTTTTTTAATCATTACCGTTTTCTTCCCATCATTAACCATTTCAATAAAAAAGAAAATGCAATTTTCTAACTCATCTTATTTTGAAAAAAGTTGCTACCCTCTAGCGACCAAACTTTCTATTTTTTAACTCAAGTTGCGGATAAATTTGATTGATGATTTTGTATTTAAAAAATTGTATTGGGATGATGTATATTGGGTATTGAGTATTGAGAATGGTTCTTAGTCCCAATACTTAATACCCACAATCTCAAATCAAATTATCCGCAACTTGAATTTTTTTAATAAAATTATTAACACATTTTGTGAATAATTCTCTACTCACAAGGTGACTACAAGTCAACTTATGAGTTAAATGACTATCCGTTTTCGCCTGGCACTACGAGTGATGATCGTATTAAATTCGGTATAAAGTCCGATAGCTACGTATAACGTGAATTTCATGTTGACATATTAAAAAGGTAATTTCCCCAAATCCACATTTCCACCCGAAAGTACAATCCCAATTTTTTGCCCAGCAAATTGTTCTTTTTCTCTCAATAACGCAGCAAACGGTACGGCACAAGAAGGCTCAATAATAATTTTCATTCGCTCCCAAATCAATCGCATCGCCGTAACAATTTTATCTTCTTCCACTCGAATAATTTTGTCTACATATTGTTGGATAATCGGAAAATTATGATTTCCTAAAATCGTTCTTAATCCATCCGCAATGGTATTTGCAGTTTCGTTATTTTCAATTTTTCCACTTTGCAAAGAACGATAAGCATCATCAGCAGCAAAAGGTTCACTACCAATGGTTTTACAATTTTTCCCTAAAAAATGAGTAGCAAGAGCAGTACCTGCTACAAGTCCACCACCGCCAACTGGAGTCATCACTACATTCAAATCTGGATGATCTTCAAGCAATTCTATAGCAGCAGTTCCTTGACCTAAAATTACATCAACTTGATTAGAAGGATGTAATTTTGAAGCTCCAGTTTCAGCAGCTATTTTATCCGTAGTTGCTTGCCGAACTTCGATTAGCGGTTCACATTCTGTAATGATTCCACCATATCCTCTGACTGCATCTTTTTTAACTTGGGGAGCATTGTGCGGCATTACAATGTATGCTTTGATGCCCATGATTTTAGCACTCAATGAAACGGCTTGGGCGAAATTTCCAGAAGAGTGAGTGACCACTCCATTTGCTTTTTGCTCATCGGTAAGATTTAAAATAGCATGGGCAGCGCCTCTCATTTTAAAGGCACCCATGCGTTGGAAATTTTCACATTTAAAAAATATTTCAGCACCTGCTATTTTATTTAATGCTTGCGAAGTGAGTACAGGTGTGCGATGAATATAGGGTTGAATTTTTCGATGACATCTCAAAAGGTCTTCTTTTTTGTATTGCATTTTTTTACCCAAAAATATAAAAGTATTTCGAATCGCGGCTTTAAAGTAAGACGACTTTTCAAGTCGTCAAGGTATTCGACAAATACGATTTTTGGATAAGAGATTAGGAAATAAATAACCTCTTTATACGGGTAGGTTATTTCGAGCAAAGCTCTATTCCTAATTCCTAAATTATTTGTGCTACTATTTTTGTATCCCCTCAAAAAGTAGCTGAGGAAACGACCAACTACTTTTTGAAGGGATACCTATTTTTTGTCGAAAATCGTGACGGCTTGAAAAGTCGTCTTACTTTAAAGCTGCGATTCGAAATACTTTTATATTTTTGGGTATTAAAAAAAAAATATGAACCCTAATTTTCTACAGGAAAAAATAGATAATTTTTGGAAATGGTTTATTGAACATGAAGAAAAATTTAGAATCATCACCGATCCTAGAAATGTAAGGGAAATGTTGGATAATCAAATCCTTCAGTTTGGGCCATTTTATTGGGAAATAGGAGAGGGGACGGAGAAGCCTCATACCTTTATTATTTCTCCAAATGGCGATAAAAAATTATTGGATATTTCTTTAGATATCATGGATGAAGCACCTGATTTACCGCATTGGGAATTTTATGGTGCCAAGCCTTCAAGAGATTGGGATTATACTTTTGAGATGTATGATAATTTTGTAGTCAAACAAAAAATTGATGCCTCTGAATGGGAATATATTATGAGAATGTCTCCTGAACGAAAAATTAAATTATTGATCTACGCTGAAAATATTGATTTTTTAGATGAGGAAGATAAAATGGTTGCAGCTAACCTTGTAGTGAATAATATTATTGGAGAGGAATACAAAATTATTTATATCGAATCGATTTCGTTTATTCCTTTTGTAAATGAACATCAGGAAAATGATATTCAAATGATGCCGCAATTTGGATTTGAGTTTGATAAAATTTTGGATGAAATGGAATAACGGGATTTTTTAGCCTCGGATTTTTTACGGACTTTTCCGATAATACGTTTTTCGATCGTCCGTAAAAAGTCCATGTAAGTGCGTGGTTAAAAAATCCTCGTTATTCCATTTCCTAACTAGCAGCAGCACTTCCCTTTTTCGCCGAAGGACTATGCGCCGAATAACCTTTACTATCAATCATAATTTTTGAAATAATTTCACAAAGAATTTGCGAAGTACCACCTCCGATTTGACCAAGTCTTGAATCTCTCCACATTCTCGCTAAGGGATAGTCTTCCATAAAGCCATATCCGCCAAACATTTGCAAACATTCAAAAGTAACTTTATCTGCTAATTGTGTACAAACCAATTTTGCCATAGAAGCTTCTTTGACTAAGTAATCCCCATTTTGAAAACGATCATACAAACTGTAAACGAATTGTTTTCTCGATTCTATTTCAGAAGCCAATTGAGCAATGGTATGACGAAGCACTTGAAAACGATTGATTTTTCTACCAAAAGCTTCTCGCTCATTCATGTATTTTAAAGTCAGTTCCAAAGCATGTTCAGAACTGGCAACCGCTCCAATCGCCATAGACAATCTTTCAGAGACAAAATGCTCCATGATGTAGAAAAACCCAGCATTCTCCGCACCTAACAAATTACTTACGGGAACTCGAACATTGTCAAAAGCAATCTCACCTGTGTCCGAAGCATGCCATCCTAATTTATCCAATTTGGTTGCGCTGACACCTTCCCGCTCTCTTTCGATGACAATCATACTCACTCCTTTTGCACCTGCTTCTGGATCAGTTTTACAGGCTGCCACGATGTAGTCGCTATTGACACCATTGGTGATAAAAGTTTTGGAACCGTTGATGATGTAATCGTCGCCATCTTTGACAGCAGTTGTTCGTAAAGCTTTGACATCGGAACCACCGAAGGGTTCGGTGACGGCCATGCAACCAATGTATTCTCCTTTGTTTCCAGGAATTAAATATTTTAATTTTTGTTCGTGATTGCCTTCTCCATTGACATGAACCATGGCTAAGAAAAAGTGCGCTCCAATCGCTGCCGCAAATCCACCTGAGTTGACTTTTGCCATTTCTTCATGTAAAATTACGGTGTACCAAATGTCCATGTCCGTTCCTCCATATTCCTCAGCAATAGATAAACCGAGGTAGCCCATGTCTCCCATTTTTTTATAAATGTCTCTTGGGACTTCTCCATCTTTTTCCCATTGATCAACGTTAGGAATCACTTCTTTTTTAAGAAAATCTCTAAGTGATTGTCGGAACAAATGATGTTCTTCTTTAAAATAACTTACTGGGGAGCTATTGCCTTTTGAGGTGTAGGAAGATTCCGCTTTTTTATAATCAATAGAATCAATTACTACTTTTGAAATAATCTCTCGCATAATTTCTGACGAGCCACCTCCGATGGTTCCGACTCGACAATCACGATACATTCGAGCCATCGGGTAGTCTTCCATAAATCCATAGCCGCCATAAAATTGCAAACATTGTGTGGCTACTTTTTCATTTAATTCTGTGGCGATTAATTTTGCCATAGAACATAATTTCACATCGTAAATTCCTTTATCAAAAATTTGACAACAATGATAACTGAATGCTTTTAGTGTTTCGACTTCTGATGCGAGTTGTGCGATTCGATGACGTAAAACTTGGAATCTGTCGATGGTCCTCCCAAAAGCTTTTCGTTCAGACATATATTGTAATGAACCTTCAATTGCTTTTTCCATTGCTACCACAGAACAAGGAATAAAACAAAGTCTTTCCAATTGTAATCCATTCATCAAATAATAAAATCCATGTCCTTCTTCTCCCACTAAATTTTCAACTGGAACTTTTACATTGTCAAAACTTAACTCAGCAGTATCGGAAGCATGCCAACCTAGTTTTTTTAATTTACGTGCGGAAACTCCTTCTGCATTTCTATCAATGACTAATAAACTTACGCCAGCTGCACCTGCGTCAGGATTGGTTTTTACAACTGTCACAATCAAGTCTCCGTACACTCCATTTGTAATGAAAGTTTTTGAACCATTGACAATATAATGATCGCCGTCTTTGATAGCTTTGGTTTGAATATTTTGAGCATCGGAACCTGCACCTGGTTCTGTAATTCCAATACTAGAAATTAAATCTCCAGAGATAAGCCCAGGTAAATATTTTTTCTTTAAGGCATCAGAACCATATTTTAAAATGTAAGGACCAGACATGTATTGTACCACTTGCTGAGTAATGATAAATCCACCTGAATTGACTCGACCTAATTCTTCATTGAAAACTACATCATAAAAAAAATCCAGATTGGAACCGCCATATTCTTCAGGGTAGGAGAGACCTAGAAATCCCATATCGCCCATTTTCTTCCAAATTGATCTTGGGATGCGTCGTTCTTCCTCCCATTGGTCGATATTTGGATTTACTTCTTTGTCGATAAATGCACGGAGACTTTGTCTAAATAATTCGTGCTCTTCTGTGAATAGTTTTGCGCTCATGATAATTTTTTTTATAAAAATTAATCAAAATTTAAAATAACGAATAGAGAGTCGCTAGTTTTTATTTTTTGATTAAATCGTTTGCTATAAATTTTGACTGAATAAGGCGTAAATATAAAAAAGATTAGTCACAATCGACTAATTTTAAATCCGTCTTCCTTTTCCCGTCGTCGATTAACTGGTCGAAAACCCTCCATCAATACATAAATGATGACCATTGATCTTAGAACCTGTTTAGATTTTTTTCGCCTCGAAGAAAAAATCTAAACAGCTTCTAAGATCAAAATATAAAACCAGTTGAATTAATTACCATAAACAATCATAAAGCAATATAAATACTTGAATTATATAATATTGTGCCCTATCATTGGTATGAAATTATTAAAATATTCCTTCAATAAATTCCTTCTTTCCAAAAAATAAAATATGAATTTAACTCAAATAAAATACGAACAAATCAACGAAGTAGCTTGGCTTACCCTTTATCGTCCTGATAAATTAAATGCACTTACTCCAACGATGATTTCAGAATGGAAAAATATTCTAACTGAAATATGTAAAGATGAAAAATGTAGAGTCATTGTTGTAAAAGGTGAGGGTAGAGCATGGTCGGCAGGAGTTGATCTTTCGGTTTTTCAAGAAACGAAAGTAGAACCTGGATACGCAATGTATGAGGATGGATTGGAAATTATGCGATTATTAGAAAATTGTCCGCAAGTAACTATTGCGATGTTAAATGGATTTTGTTTTACGGGTGCAATGGAGATCATGATGGCGTTTGATTTAATTGTCGCAGCAGAAGAAGCAAAAATAGGGGACACTCATGCTAAGTGGGGAATCCGACCGACTTGGGGAATGACACAACGTTTGCAAAAACAAGTAGGTTTAAGAAAAGCAAAAGAACTTTCATTTACGGCGCAAACTATTTCTGGAACGGAGGCAGAGCGAATTGGATTAGCAAACAAAGCAGTTCCGCTTGCTGAATTGAAATCAACTGTGGATGCTTTGATTGAAAAAATAATTCCAAATAGTGGGCAAGCCATTGGTTCCATCAAACAATTGTATCAATATGGAAATCTTCATACGCTAGACAAAGGACTTGATTTTGAAAAAGAATTTGAAATGGAAGTGACGGATAAAGTGGATGACTTGAAAAATTTTAAAGACAAAATTTAGATAACTTCTTTTTAGAAAGAAGTTAAGGGAGTAGGTTATTTAATTCCTACTCCCTAAAGTTGTAATTTTTTGTCGTTCTAGTCCTTCCAGAATTTTTAAAATCTGGAAGGACTTCTTCATAAAATCAAAATTAAAGAAATAAAAAGGTTGTTGGGTTTACCAATGACCTTTTTATATTTGAGAAATATTTTAATTTTAAAAATGGAAAATAACCGTAGGACTTTTATAAAAAATATGGGACAATTGACTTTAGCCACAGGATTAACTTCTTGGTGGATGTCCTGCGGCGAACTTCAATCTGATGAAAATTTTTCAAAAGAACCTTTCCTACAAGTAGCGAAAATTTTTAAAGACAATATGGTTTTGCAGAGAGATGAGCCCATTCCAATTTGGGGTTGGTCCAACCAAAAAAGAATGATTCATGTTTTTTTTAATAAAAAAAAATACGTCACGCGTGTTACTTCAAAATCTGGTTTTTGGAAAATTATTTTACCAAAAATGCCATCAGGAGGGCCATTTGAAATAAAAATAAAACAAGATACACACGTAATCAATATTTCAAATATTTTAATTGGAGATGTCTTTTTATGTAGCGGTCAATCCAATATAGAATGGCCAATGAGTAGGGTAGAAGATGCAACCGAAGATATTAAAAATGCACTTGACTCAAAAATAAGATTTTTTAAAATTCCTCGGTCATTTAGCATCCCTCCAGCAATGGATATAGTTGGAGGGGAATGGCTTCTATGCAACCCTGAAAGTGTCCCTAATTATTCGGCTGTTTCTTATTATTTTTCCAAGAATATTAGACAACAATATGATGTACCAATAGGTATTATTAATGCCAGCAAAGGAGGTTCAGTAATAAAAATGTGGATGTCATCTAACTCGTTGAATATCAATAATTTAGAAGAAATTATTAATGCAAAAATTAAAGATTACATCTACTTGTTATCAAAAGATTATGGAACTATTAATATGACTTCAAATATAACTGATACGGCACAGTTTTATGCTTTTGATGCGAATGATAAAACATGGGCTGAGGTTCAATTTCCAATGCAATGGGGAACTGTAAATTTTATGAAAATGCTTGGAAAAATATGGTACCGAAAATCATTTTATTTAGAGGAAATTCCTTCAAGTGAGGTGCCTTTTTCGCTGAGCCTTGGACAAGTAGATGACGCCGATGTTACCTACCTGAATGGAATAAAAGTAGGAGCCACTCGACAAGTTTATGAACCTGCCAGAGTTTACGAAATTCAAAATTCAATATTAAAAAAAGGTAGGAATGTAATTGCCATTCAAATAGAAAACTTAGGAGATTTTGGAGGGATTCATGGAAATGTAAATGATTTGTTTTATAGAATTGGAAGAGAGAAATATTCCCTAGCAGGTGATTGGAAAATAAAACCTGAACTGGTAAAATTTAATCATGATTGGCTTTTTGAGCAAGGCGAAATTCCGAGTGTTTTATTTAATGCAATGATTGCACCTTTGGCGCATTTTCCATTTAAAGCTGTTCTTTGGTATCAAGGGGAGAGTGACGCAATTGATAATTTAGAGGCGTTACACAACTACCGTTTTCTTTTCGAAAACCTCATTCAATCTTGGCGAACTTTATTTTCAAAGCCAGACTTGCCTTTTATTTTTGCTCAACTTTCTAATGCTTATGGTGGCTGTCCAAAACCGCAAGAGAGCCTTTGGGCCCGACTGAGGGAATCTCAATCGTATGTTTTACATCTTCCTAGTACTGCTCAGATCATAAATATTGATAGTGGTCAACATGACAACTCTTTACATCCTCAAAATAAACCAACTGTTGGAAAACGATTTTCTTTAGCTGCTAGAAAATTAGTATATGGTGAAAATATTATTGCTGATGGCCCAACATTTGAAAGAATGGAACGCAATGGGAAATATTTGCATTTATATTTTTTAAATGTTGGAAAAGGATTGTTATTAAAAGATGGGGATGAAGTCAATAACATTGCAATTGCGGGGAATGATAAAACTTTTCTTTGGGCCAAAAGTAGGGTAGAGGCGAATAAAATGATTTTATGGAATGATGAGATTTTGGAACCTGTGGCCGTTCGATATGCTTGGTGTGATAATCCTTTTGAGGTAAATTTGTATAATTCGGAAGGGTTGCCTGCCGCTCCGTTTCGGACGGATGAATGGTAGGATTAGAATTTTAAAATTATCGATGAATATCATCACTTTCCAAGTAGTGTCCTTTTATCAATTCATCCATTGTTGCTTTCCGAATCGCTAAGACTGCGCCTTTAAAATGAAGGTCCTTGTCCACCATTGCATGATTAAAATCCACTCGGATATGATCGTTATTAATTTCTAAAATTTTGCCATTGTGACTTAATCCTTCATCGTCGGTTAGGTTGACCATATTTCCTATTTCGATATAGTCATTAGGGATGTCGCTTGCGCGTTTAAAATCATTTACATCAATATTTAAAATATTGAGCGCATTAGAACGACCATAGGCTTCTTCGGTTTTTAGGATAAATTCGAAAGCATCATCAGCACCTAGTCCGTAAAGATTATCCTCAAAACTTTTTAATAATTTTCCTGTACCAAATAAAAAAATAAAAGGATAACGAGAATCCATACGTTCGAGTAATTCGCCTTCGGCATTGCCTTCACGAAGTTCGTATGTAAGCGTAATGATATGATGTTCTTGAATAGTCATTTTCATAACTATGAAAACAAAAATAATTCGGGTTTGTTGTAAAAAAAAACTAGAATATTAAATTGTACGAAGTTTTTTATCGTAAGTGAAATTTGCGAGTATTATTAGGGCATGTTTCTAAGCTCGGACAGTAAAAGGTTCAAAATTAGAATTTCAATTGAAAAACTGTGACATAAAAATCATAGTAAATTTCAGAGAGAAAGACTTATCTTAGAATCATGTTTACAAAAATAGAACAAAGACTTAATGTCTTGACTGTTGTGCACAATTTTGATATTCGTGGAATTGATAACAAAACTCCCGCAGAACGTTTATTCCAAAAAGAATTTCCTGATATGTTTGAGTCTATCCTTGATAATGTGACATCGTTTTCACAACCTAGGCAGAGGAAGCGGAAACCCTTGAAAACATTGAGTGTCCGAGCTTAGAAACATGCCCACCTTAGTGATTTGATTTTTGTAATATTATTGTTATTTATATCCTTATAAATTACATTATGTTAAGTACAATTCAAGTAAAAAAATTTTATCTGCACACTTTTTAAAAATTACTAAAACCCGAGGATTTCAAATTGCAAACAAAAGTGTGTATATTTCCTTCATTATTTTTACATTTGATGACGCGTAAAACAATAAATTGCATACTATGATTAAAAACAAATTCAC
>CAKZSH010000010.1 GCA_937918905.1 uncultured Saprospiraceae bacterium | reverse complement strand
TAAACTCAATGTTTTGAAGAAGGGAAGAAGGGAAGACGGATTTACGATTTGAGAAGTTGGTCGAATATTTTTGAGAACCTCACCATTATTCGACCAACTTCTCAAATCGTAAATCCGTCCTCCCTTGTTCCCTTCTTCATTTTATTAGTTTAAATCACACCATCACCTCAATCCCTTCTCTCAATTTATCCACCACCAATCTCGCCTGCTTCAAAGACTTCACATTATCCCTCACAATAAAAATATGCTTATTTGATTTCTTCATATGCAAACCATATTGCACCCCTTTTGTCGCCACAAATTTCAGCATCTGATTAAACATATCCGTTTCATAAAATCGAGATTGAGGATCTTCAATAAAATAACAACGCAATTTATTACTCTTTAAAATCACTCTTTCAAAACCTATTCTTTTACAAGACCATCGCAATCGTAAACCATCCGATAACTCTCGAACCTGTCGAGGAATTCTACCAAAACGATCTTTTAGTTGTCGCCCAAATTTTTGCAATTCTTCCTCATTTTTCAACGCATTCATTTGAGTATAAATGCTCAAACGCTCTTGCGTATTTTTGATAAAAGTATCAGGAATCAACATTTCGATATCCGTATCAATTTGGACATCACGAACATAATCTCTTTCTTTTGCCAAGTCCTCTTTAAACAACTCTTTAAAGTCCGTTTCTTTTAATTCTTGAATCGCTTCCTCCAAAATTTTCTGATAAGTTTCATAACCAATATCCGAAATAAAACCACTTTGCTCTGCGCCCAATAAATTTCCAGCACCTCGGATATCCAAATCTTTCATGGCAATATTAAACCCACTTCCAAGGTCAGAAAACTCTTCGATGGTTCGCAATCGTTTACGTGCGTCTGTTGTTAAGGTGGACATCGGCGGACTGAACAAATAGCAAAATGCTCGTTTGTTACTTCGCCCTACTCGACCTCTCAATTGATGCAAATCACTCATTCCAAATTGATTTGCATTATTGATGATGATGGTATTTGCATTTGGAATATCCAAACCCGTTTCGATAATATTGGTACTTACCAAAACATCATATTGTCGATCAATAAAATCTAATAAAGTTTTTTCTAATGATTTGGATTCCATCTGACCATGCGCAGATGCAATATCAATATCAGGTAAAATCTTTCGAAGCATTGCTGTAATTTCAGGCAAAGACTTCACTCGATTATGTACAAAGAAAACTTGCCCACCTCGATTGATTTCATATTCAATCGCATCCCGAATCAGCTCCAAATTAAATACTCGAATCTCCGTATGAATCGGTTGACGATTCGGAGGAGGAGTTCGGATGATACTCAAATCACGAGCGGCCATCAAAGAAAATTGCATCGTCCTTGGAATCGGAGTTGCGGTCAAAGTCAAAGTATCCACATTCACTTTTAACCCACGTAATTTTTCTTTTGCGGCTACGCCAAATTTTTGTTCTTCATCAATAATCAATAAACCCAAATCTTTGAAACCAATATCTTTACTCAAAATTCCATGCGTTCCGATAACGATGTCAATTTTTCCTTCCTTTAGTTTTTCAAAAATTTGTTTCTTTTCTTTCATCGTTCGGAAACGATTGATATAATCGGTGGTCACTCCAAATTTTTCGAGCCGTTCTCCAAACGTTTTAAAATGCTGTAAAGCTAAAATGGTAGTCGGTACTAAAATCGCTACTTGCCTTCCACCCAATACACTTTTAAAAGCAGCACGAACTGCGATTTCTGTTTTTCCAAAACCTACATCTCCACATATCAATCGATCCATCGGATATGCTTTTTGCATATCTTCTTTTACTGCAATTGTTGCTTTGGATTGGTCAGGTGTATCTTCAAACATAAAAGAAGATTCCAACTCAATTTGCAAATAATCATCTTCAGGATGCTCGATTCCTTTGGCAGCTTTTCGTTCTGCGTAAAGTTTGATGAGCTCCTTTGCCATGTCTTTAACCTTTCGCTTAGTCGTGTTTTTTAATCGCTTCCAAGTGTCAGAACCAATCTTACTTAGCTTCGGTGCTTTTCCTTCTTTCCCTACGTACTTTGAAATTTTATGCAAGGAATTGATACTCACATAAAGCACGTCATTGTTTTTATAAAATAATCGAACAGACTCTTGCGTCTGCCCATTGATGGTTAATTTTTCCAAACCTGAATATTTCCCCACACCATGATCGATATGTGTTACAAAATCACCAGGTTGTAACTCGCGAAGCATTCGTAAGTTGATGGCTTTGTCTTTTGTAAAACCTCTTCGTAAACGATATTTATGAAAACGATGAAAAATTTGATGATCGGTATAACAAGCTATTTGCAAATCCAAATCTAGGAATCCTTGACTCAATGCTTTGGTCACAGGATGGAATTGAACATTGGCTTGCAAGTCTTCAAAGATGGCGTAGAAACGGTCAATCTGTTTTGGATTTTCCGTAAAAATATAATTCTCCAAATTGGCAGCTTGATTCTCATGAAGATTCTCAATGAGCAATTTGAAGTTTTTATTAAAATTAGGTTGTGGTTTACTGTTGTATTCAATTTTACCAGTCGGTTTGAAATGAAGATTTTTACTGAGAAAAAATAAACTGTATTTTTCAATATCGCCCATCACTTCACTAGGCTTAATAAATGCTCGATCTCGAAAGATTTCCGCCAAGTCTCCTTCGTCCAAAGAAGAAACTGTTTTAGCAAATGTTTCTGCTTTTTCAAAACACATTTGCAAACGATCCAAAAGCATTTCAAAATCCTTAATCCAAATTACGGTATGGTCTGGCAAGACATTGAAAAGCGAAACTTTTTGATTTTGAGAAAACTTCGTATTAATGTTAGGTATAATGGATACCCGTGCAATTTTTCGAATACTCAATTGAGTCAATGGATCAAAAGTTCGAATACTTTCGATTTCATCATCGAATAATTCTACCCGATATGGATATTCATTTCCATAGGAAAAAATATCAACGATACCTCCACGAATAGAAAATTGCCCTGGTTCATAAACAAAATCAACTCTCTCAAATCCATACTCCACGAGCATTTCTACTAAGAAGTCAACATCTAGTTTTTCATTTTTAACAATTGAAATTCTAGATTTTTCCAAAACCTGTGGCGCAACAACTTTTTCAAAAAGTGCTTCAGGATAAGTAATCAGAATTTCTCCAATGGAACCCGCACTTGTGATTTTATTAATCGTTTCGGTACGTTGCAAGACATTCGAAGTATTCAAATGTTCGAAATCCAGAGGTCGTTTAAATGAATCGGGAAAGAAGTGGATATTTTTTCCAGCACCTATTTTAGCTTCAGTTTCAAAAAGTGCGGCAACATTATTTTGCAAGTAGGCCGCTTCTTCTTTATCGGCTGCAATGTAAACATGATGTTGAGGATTGGCGAGATACGTTCCGGTCAGGACAAAGGAATCCTGTGCACCAGTCATTCCTACGATTTGTAGGCGAGTCGGTGTGGAATTTTGCAGCGCATTCACAATTTGTTGTGTCCGCGCACTATCTCGATACAAGTCTAAAAGACGCTGCAAGTTGGACATGTGGCAAAGGTAGTGAATATCGAACAATAGAACAAGGATGTATGATTTGAGAAGTTTGACGAAAAGTTTTGAAAAAAATATTGTGCTTTTTTAACTATCCCGTTCTTTGACAAATTCCGTGGTCAGTTAAAAGTTGGAAGCAAAAACGACCAAAGGAAGTGTTGATTTCAACTTTTAACTGACTCAAAACACGGAATTTGTCAAAGAACCAACTATCCTAACTTATTCTGAACATGGTGAAAAGAAGATAGTTTTTAATTATACATTTTTTCCAATAGATCTTTTGGCCCTTGTTGTTTATTTGCTCCTTCCTTATTTTTAAGATGTTTATGAATAGTAAAATGAAATGTAGCTCCTTCTCCTAATTTTGAATCTAACCAAATTTTCCCTCCGTGTCTATGAATTATTTTTTGACAAAAAGCTAAGCCAATTCCCGTTCCCTCGTAATCTGTTTTGTTATGTAATCGTTTAAAGATTTCAAAAATCTGTACTTGGTATTTTGGATCAATTCCGATTCCATTATCCTTAACTGAAAATTTCCAAAACTCATCTGATGACTTTGAATCACAAGAGACAATAACTTTAGGCATTTCACTTTTATTAAACTTTATTGCATTATTGATAAGGTTAAAAAACACCATACCGATCTGGTTTTGTTCGCAAGAGATTTCAGGCATATCATCAACTTTTAGATCAACATTTCTTTCTTCTATTTTATGTGAAAGATCATGGATTTTCTCCCTTAATATTTGGTTTAAGTTGGTATTTTGAAATTTTATTTCTTGTCTTCCAACTCTTGAGTAAGTTAAAAGATTGGTGATAAGTTGCGACATTCGAGTTACCCCATCAACAGCAAAATCAATATATTTAAAAGCTCTTTCATCTAGGTGTTCTTTATATTGACGACCTAGTAGTCCAATAAAATTTCCAACAATTCTTAATGGTTCTTGAAGATCATGAGAAGCAATGTAAGCGAATTGTTCCAAATCCTTATTAGACCGCTGTAGGTCTTCATTCGACTCTTGAAGGTTTTGAGTTCTTTTGGCGATTTCAATTTCCAGATGATCATTTCGTTCTTTAATATTTTGTAAAAGAGACTGTACCTCTTGATTTTTTATTTCTAATTCTTCCGTTCTTTGTTTGACCAAAGATTCCATATGTTGCTCTCGTTCTTGTAATGCTTTTTCAATAATTTTTCGATTGGCAATTTCATTATTTAAATCCTTATTGTATTTTTTTAAGGTCAAATTTCTCTGATGAATATTTTTAGTATAGTATTTTATTCCACACAAAATTAAAGTAATCAGCATCAAAAGACATCCTATCCTAAACCACCAAGTTTCCCAAAAGGCAGGTTTTTTAATAATCTTAATCGCAGTACCTAATTCATTCCACACCCCATCATTATTAGCAGCTTTTACACGAAAGGTATATTCACCATGTTCTAGATTTGTATAAACCACAGGAGTATTTTCATTTGAGTATGTCCAATTATCATCAAATCCTTCTAGAATGTAAGCGTATTGATTTTTTTCTGGTCGGTTATAATTGAGTGAAGCATATTTTAATGATAAGTAATAATCGTTATGTTCTAAAGTAACTTCATCTTGGTAGGTTCCATTTTTTAATTTTACTCCTTCTGGACTTAGTGTTCTGATTTCAGTAATATGAACAGGCGAAATCGTTTTGTTTAATGCAATCCTTTTGGGACTAAATCGAGTAATTCCTCTTCGACTCCCAAAATAAAAATATCCTCTATTGCATTGATAACTAGATCCTGCTTGGAAAGTAATATCACCTAGTCCATCTCTTTTTTCATAACTGTTGAAAGTCTTGGTTTGTGTATCGAAGAAAATAATTCCTTCTGTTGTACTTGCCCACAAATTACCATCAACCGTACGCTCAATACTTTGGATGCAATACTTATTATTGTTTTTGCTAAAGTTTGTAAATTTTTTCTTTTTTAAATCATATCCACTTAAACCATTACTACTCCCGATATAAAGTATTCCATTTATTTCTTCTAGTGCCACTTCTCGATTGGATGGAATTGTATTTTCAGGGTTAGATGAATCATGTTTAAACCATTCGAAAGAATAGATATCTGAATTTGGATTTTTTAATCTATTCAACCCATTGTAACTAGCCAACCAAATATTACCATAAGAATCTTCAAAGATTTGATTAATGGAATTGTCACTAATAGAATTTGGATTTTCAGGATCATTATTAATAGGAGTATACAATCCATTTTTTTCATTAATTACAAAAAGTCCTTGTTCCGCGCCTATCCATATTTTTCCATAGCTGTCTTTAAAAAGCGAACGGATTACAAAATCATTGGTCTGTTTTTTTAACCATTCAGGAAGCGGAAAACTTTGAAGAGAATTCTTTTCGATATTTAAAATATAAATACCTTTTAGTGTTCCAATACAAAGTTCATTTTTATTAAAATTGTGAAGCGAAGAAACGTAATTATCTTTTCCAAAATTTATGTTACGGTGCGAAATTTCTTCTTTTTCAAAATCATAATTTAGCAATCCTTTTTCACCATTACCTATCCAGGCTAAACCATCAGGATCAATATATAAATTTTGAGTGATCGGTGTTTTTGCTAAACCCAATTCAAGATCATGAACATCAAACTGATTAGTAAACCAATTATATTGGCTTACGCCACTAAAAGTACCAAACCATAATAGTCCTTGAGAATCTTCAAAAATTGAACTTACATCATTATTCGTTAACGAAGTTGGATCTTTGGGATCGAATGTATATTGTCGAGAAATAAATTCTGGTTTTTCATTGGTAATTTTTAGGTAAGATAAGCGAGGCAAATCTTTAGAAGAGATTTGATTAAGACCATTTATAGTTGAAATCCATAAATTATTTTTAGTGTCTTGATAAATATCTTGTAGATTATTATTGCAAATTCCTTGAGGATTAGATTTGTCAAAAATATAATTGTGAAAATTAGGCTTCCATTTGAAGTTTGTTAATGTATTGTTAGCACCAGGCGGTAATTGCATTAAAAATAATCCTGCTCCCCTTGAACCAACCCAATATCGTTTTTGATTATCTTGAAAAATTTTCCAAATATGGAGTGCTTCTTTTTTTTCATTAGGAATGAAATTCCGAAACTGAGCATCTTCTATTTTTCCATTCTCAGGTAATACCAATAAATGTAATCCTCCTGCCCAGGTACCTAACCAAATCCACCCTTTATCATCTTCCATAATAGTTAAAACTGCTTTACCTCTTATAGCAGTTGGATTATTAATATCAGATTTAAAAGAAATAAAAGATTCCGTTTCATAATTAAAAATACTAAGACCATCTTCTGTTCCAACTAAAAGCCTTCCTTTGCTATCTTCTGTAATGGCTAAAATTTCATCATTGCAAATACTTGAAGAATTTTTAACATCATGTCTAAATGTTTTCCATTCTCCACTTGGTTGGTGATATTTGGTCAATCCTCCAAGGCGAGTACCAATCCAAAGATTTTTTTTACTATCTAAGTAAAGTGATCTGATATTACTTGATTGAAGTCCTCCTGCGATTTCAGGATTATTGGCTTGAAATATTTTGACATGATTAGAAGATTCATATCTACACAAGCCGTCATTAGTACCTATCCATACAAAACCTAAGTCATCTTTAACAATTGCGTTAACTGTGTTATTGGGAAGTCCATCAACATTATTAATAGTTGTAAACCTGATCTTAGAACTTACTTGACTAAATAAGGGAGATATTAAGAATAAAAAATATAGGAGAGTAAAAACGAACCTTTTGGACATGATTCCGAACATGAAATATGCAATTTAGTTTTATGTATTTTAATTTGACGAGTGGTTAGTACCAAGTAAGAAAGCAAACTTCATACCTATGTTATGAACGGGGAGAAATCGTTATTGGTAGGGAAAACTTGAGCTAATTATAGCGTGAATAATACGAATCAAGGATTGAAAATATCGTTCTACGGGTTACATTTTTTTTAATAAAATTGATTTAGGGAGTAGGAATTAAATAACCTACCCGTATGCAAAATTTTTAGCGTCCAACGTAAATCGGTATTTCCACATTACATGTTTTTTGATAAAAATTCATCTAATTCCTCAACACTAGGGTTGACTAAAATAATTACTCCTTTTTCATCCAATAAGTATTTGGTAGGAACTTCTTTTACGCCGTAGAGTTGAGCAATAGGTGAGTCAAAAAATTTAAAGTTATTCACTTTATCAAAAACATGATTTTGCCAATCTAAGTTATGTCTTTGGATAGCGGCTCGCATACTTTTTTCTTTTTTCTCAACAGCCACGCCCACTATGTCAAATCCATTTGCTGATTTGAATTTTGTGTTTTTATATTTATTAAATAAAGTTGCTAAAGGAACAAACTCTCTTTGACAAGGCCCGCACCAACTTCCCCAAAAATCAATCAATACATATTTTCCTTCCAAATTTTTCAAAGAAGATTTCTCACCAGAAGGAAGCGTCCATTCAATATTTGGCGAACGTTCTCCACTATCAAACTTTGGCATTTGATATAAATATTTTCCTAACAAAAAACTCAAAAGAAATAAGGGCATTACCCACCATTTTTTTAATGCTTTCATTTTTATTTTATTTTGAAGGTATTCGATATTTAGAAAGTATCGGATACCTAAGTTGATACAAATATCTTAATTTTAAATCAATGAAAATCGAATAAGTTCGTAACTTCCGCTGATTTTTTAACCACATGTCCGTTACACGAGTTTTTATAAAAAATAAAACAGACAAAAAACAAGAACATGCTAAGTATTACTCCCAACGAAATACCCCAAAAAGAATTACATCAACATCTTTTAGGATGCGTTGCTCCTCGTCCCATTGCATTTGCAAGTACAATGGATAAAGATGGAAATCCAAATATTGCACCATATAGTTTTTTCAATGCATTTAGTTCCAATCCTCCAATTTTAGTTTTTTCATCTAATCGACGAGGACTAGATAATATGACTAAAGACACGTTGAAAAATGTGGAAGCAACTGGCGAAGTGGTCATCAATATGGTAAGTCATGGTATCGTTCGGCAAATGGCAATTGCTAGTATTTCTTTTCCTTCGAATGTGGATGAGTTTGCAAAATCAGGATTGACGCCAGTTGAATCGGATGTAGTTAAACCTTTTCGAATTAAAGAATCTCCTGCACAATTGGAATGTAAAGTGAAACAAATTATCTCACTTGGAGATCAAGGTGGAGCAGGGAATTTAATTATTTGCGAAGTGGTGAAAATGCACATTGATGAAAATGTTTTGGATGCGGAGAAAAAAATTGATCCACATAAAATTGATTTGATGGGAAGAATGGGAAGAGCATTTTATGTTCGTGCAAGTGGTGAAAACGTGGAACCGATTTTTCAAAATGTGATGGAAATGACCATCGGTTTTGACCAGCTTCCTGAGAGCATTCGTACCAGCGAAATTTTAACTGGAAATAATTTAGGACAGTTGGCAGGGTTGACTGCTTTGCCTTCGGCTAAAGCGATTCAAGAATTAAAAGATGATGAGGAAATGCAGGGTATTTTAAATTCAGAAAATGCGAGGGAGACATTGCATATGTTTGCTAAAACCATCTTGGACGAAACTGATAACAGAACATTTGCGGCGGAGGTTTTGATGTTGGCGGATTCTGTATAATATTTTTTGATCATAAATTTTCTTAATTAATTAAAATACTTGGTTCACTAGCTGCTTTTTCAATCATTTGAAAATAACCTCCAACATGCCGTCCATCCACAACTGCATGATGAACCTGAACAGAAAGAGGCATCAACATTTTTCCATTTTGTTCAAAAAACTTTCCCCAAGTAATTCGTGGAACACTATCTGAAGGATGATGAGACATTGCATGTTCAAATGAAGTAAAACTTACCCACGGAATACTTGATAAAAACAAAAAATCATCTCGCCCTTCTTCGTCTTCGAAATTAGGTTCTGTTTTCATTTTTTCACTCATTTCAAATGCCCGTTGAATAAAACGTTGCGCATCAGTTTCATACGCTACCGTACAAAAACTAAAGACATCAGCCACCTCTGTAAAAACAGTAAATGAAGGATGTATCAATTCATGTTCAAATACTTTTCCTTTTCGAATCCGCCAACGAAATTCAGGAATATCATTCGCCACTTTTGAAATTAAATAAACAATACTTGGATGAACGGGTAATTGATGTTGTTTCAAAAAGAGTAGAAAATTAGTGATGTCCACATTCGCAGTAATATTAAAATGTGGATGGTTCATATTATTAAAAAAATCAAAATGCTTTTTTCTATGGGGATTATTGAAGTGTATTTCTCGCATGTCATTTTTATTTTTTAAAAAACAAAAATAGGTAATGGCTGTTTTATTTTTTTGACTAATTTTACATCCTTAATTTTTAACAAAATCCATTCGACTTATCAACCTGCCAAATAAATTTGGTGGTTACTACACTATGGCAAAAAAGACTACTACCAAATCAAAAAGCAAGGGCGCAGCAATTAATAAAGATGTTATTGATGTCATCGGCGCACGTGTTCATAATCTTAAAAATATTGATGTTCAAATTCCACGTAATCAATTTGTTGTAGTTACAGGAATTAGTGGAAGTGGAAAATCTTCATTGGCTTTCGATACGATTTATGCGGAAGGACAACGGCGGTACATGGAAACTTTTTCTGCGTACGCTCGACAGTTCATTGGAGAAATGGAACGACCTGATGTAGAAAAAATTACGGGCCTGAGTCCTGTAATTTCTATTGAACAAAAAACAGTAGGACGAAACCCTCGTTCGACAGTTGGAACAATTACAGAAGTTTATGATTTTCTTCGATTATTATATGCTCGAGTGGGAGATGCCTACTCGCACGTCTCTGGAAAAAAGATGATTAAATATACAGAGGAGCAAATGGTCGATCATATTTTCAAGAATTTTGGAAATAAAAAAATATTGTTGCTAGCTCCTTTAGTGAGAGGTCGGAAAGGACATTACCGAGAGTTATTCGATCATGTACGAAAACAAGGTTATACAAAAGTTCGAGTGGACGGTGAGGTGCAAGACTTAGTTCCAAAAATGCAAGTGGATCGTTACAAAGTGCATGATATTGAATTGGTAATAGATCGAGTAAAAATGTCGAAAGATCGAAGAGAACGTTTTACCACATCTTTGCAGACTGCACTAAAAATGGGTAATGGTTTGATCTTTATGTTGGAGCAAAATGGCGAAGAAACATTTCCCTACAGCAAACATTTGATGGACCCTGAAACAGGACTTTCCTACGAAGAACCTTCTCCAAATGCTTTTTCATTTAACTCTCCCTACGGTGCTTGTCAAAATTGTAAAGGACTTGGCGAGGTGATGAAAGTTGATATGAAAAAAGTAATTCCTGATGATTCCAAAAGTATCAATGAAGCTGGTATTGTTCCCTTTGGCGAAGTAAGAGATAATTGGACGTTCAAGCAACTACGAGCCATTTCTAAAAAATTTAAATTCACTTTTTCTACACCCATTAAAAAAATTCCTAAAAAAGCTTTGGATATTATTTTAAAAGGTGGTGATGAAAGTTTTGAAATACAAAAAAATTATAAACATGACTTTGTTTATAACTTGGCATATGAAGGGTTGAATAATATGCTGGTGCGTTGGTACAAAGAATCTTCTTCTGAGAAAATCAGACGATGGACAGAGGATTTTATGACGATTGATAAATGTCCTACTTGCAATGGTCAAAGACTAAAAATCGAATCCCTTCATTTTAAGTTAGATGGAAAAAATATTAGTGATTTGGCTGCGATGGATTTTACGGATTTGATGAATTGGTTAGATCAACTAGAAAGCAAATTATCAGAACGTAAAAAAACTATCGCTAAAGAAGTTTTAAAAGAAATCAAATTACGATTAGGTTTCCTTTTGCATGTAGGTTTGGATTATTTAAATCTGACTCGACCTGCAAGAACTTTGTCAGGTGGAGAGGCGCAGCGGATTCGATTGGCTACTCAAATTGGCTCGCAATTGACGGGCGTAACTTATATTTTGGATGAGCCAAGTATTGGGTTACATCAACGTGATAATCAGCGATTGATTGAGGCATTGAGAGAGTTGGCAGATATTGGGAATACCGTGTTAGTTGTGGAGCATGATAAAGATATTATGTTGGCTTCTGATTTTTTGATTGACCTTGGACCTGGTGCTGGAAAACATGGTGGAGAATTGGTAGGCGCAGGTGTGCCTGAGACTTTTTTGAAAAAGGATACGCTCACCTCTTTGTATTTACAGGATAAAAAGAAAATCGAAATTCCTAAAAAACGAAGAAAAGGAAATGGTAAATTTTTAGAATTAAATGGTGCGGCTGGAAACAATTTAAAAAACGTAAGTATCAAAATTCCTTTGGGGACTTTTTGTTGTGTGACGGGAGTTTCGGGTAGTGGGAAATCGACTTTAATTAATAGTACGTTGTATCCTATTTTGCGTCAGCATTTTTATAAAAGTATTCAACGACCTTTAGAATATAAATCATTGGAAGGTTTGGAGCATTTGGATAAGGTGATTGAAATTGATCAGTCTCCTATCGGTCGAACGCCTCGTTCCAATCCTGCAACTTATACCAAAGTATTTGGCGATATCAGAAAGATTTTTGCAAGTGTTCCTGAGGCAAAAATTAGAGGGTATAAAATTGGTCGATTTTCATTTAATGTAAAAGGTGGTCGTTGCGAAGAATGCCAAGGTGCGGGGAAACGAGTCATTGAAATGAACTTCCTCCCTGATGTTCAAGTGGACTGTGAACGTTGTATGGGAAAAAGATACAATCGTGAAACTTTAGAGATTTTATATAAAGGAAAATCAATTAGCGATGTGTTGAATATGACGGTGGAGGAAGCGGTTGTTTTCTTCGAGCATATTCCTAATATTTTCCGTAGGATGAAAACTTTAAAAGATGTGGGATTGGGATATATCACTTTGGGACAACAAGCAACTACTCTTTCAGGAGGAGAAGCACAACGTGTAAAACTTTCGGAAGAGTTATCAAAAAGAGCAACGGGACAAACGATTTATATTTTGGATGAGCCAACTACAGGGCTTCATTTTGATGACATTCGACAGTTATTGAATGTGTTAAATAAATTGGTGGATAAAGGAAATACGATTGTGGTTATTGAGCATAATTTGGATGTGGTAAAAGTCGCAGATTACATTATTGACATGGGCCCTGAAGGTGGAAATCGAGGTGGAAATGTTGTAGTGCAAGGGACACCTGAAAAAGTGGCTAAGAGTAAAAAGAGTCATACAGGGCATTTTTTGAAAATGGAATTGTAATCACCAAGTTCAGGCTTTGACTTTTCAAGTCAAGCTCTGACTTCTAAGAACTACGAAATAAGTTAGAAATAAGTCAGGGTTTGACTTGAAAAGTCAAACCCTGAACTCTTGAATAAAAATGGGCTACTTCGAAAAAGATATTTCAGCAACCGAAGAAGAAAAATATGAATCAGTCATTGGAGTAGCTGCTGGAAGAGTTAAATTTGACGAAATTTTGATATGGTTAAGACTTCGTTTAATTGGATAGAAAACAGGTATTTTTTACTGCGGACTAAAGCCCGACAGCTACTTTTTACCCAACAACATACATATCTCATTACGTTTTACGTTTTAAGCATTCATTTTTCAGGAATTAATGAAAAAAAGAACTTAATTTGTTTTGGTAAAATTTTCTTAAATTTATAGGAAAGAAATTCTACAAAACCATTTTTTTAAACAATCACACTAACCATGAAGAAGCTGATAAATAGAAGCATGCGCTTTTTTTTCAAGCACCGCTACAATAGGATTCTTCATTTCATGGAGCATCCTCATGAAGTGCAGGATGCGGTGTTAAAAGAACTTATCCAATCTACAAAGCATACGGAATGGGGAAGAATGCATGATTTCAAATCTGTTAAAACTCCCACCGATTTCGCTGAACGAGTCCCAATTCAAGACTACGAATCTTTAAAGCCATATATCAATCGCATGATGCATGGGGAGTCGGATGTATTGTGGAGTGGTAAAGTAAAATGGTTTGCAAAATCTTCTGGTACAACTAGCGACAAGAGTAAATTCATTCCAGTTTCTAAAAGGAATTTGAAAAAATGTCATATTCAAGGGACTTGGGATACGATGAATTTATTTTATCATAATTATCCTAATGCACGTCAATTTGATGGAAAGAGTTTATTGATGGGAGGAAGTTTGGATCGTTTTGACGAATATCCAAATACTTTTATTGGAGATGTTTCTGCCATTATGATGGATCAAATGCCATATATCGGGCGTCCTTTTTTCACTCCAGATATTGCAACTGCGGTGATGCCTCAATTCGATGAGAAATTGGAGCGGATGGCTCAAATTACGAGTAAGGAAAAAGACATGGTGATGATTGGAGGTGTTCCGACTTGGACGATGGTTTACTTGGATAGAATTTTAGAATTGACGGGTAAGAAAAATATGTCAGAGGTATGGCCGAATATTCAGGTTTATATTCATGGTGGTGTGAGCTTCGATCCTTATCGAGAAGTATTTACAAAATACTTCCCTGATGGAATTCAGTTCATGGAAATTTATAATGCAACTGAAGGTTACTTTGCTATTCAAAATGATTTGACAACAAACGATATGTTGCTGCTTTTGGATAATGGAATTTATTATGAATTTATGCCTTCGGAAGAATGGAATAAAGAAAATCCAAAAGCAATTCCGCTTTCGGAAGTGGAGATGGGAAAAAATTATGCAATGGTGATTAGTACCAATGCAGGACTTTGGAGATATGTTCCAGGTGACACGGTGATGTTCACTTCTACGAGTCCTTACAAAATTAAAATTACAGGTCGAACCAAACAATTTGTCAATGCATTTGGCGAGGAAGTGATGGTTTCGAATACTGATAAAGCTCTAGCACAAACTTGTCAAACAATGGATGCCATCGCTACTGAATATACGGTAGCTCCTATCTTTCTATCTAAGCAAGGAAAAGGTGGACATGAATGGCTCATTGAATTTGAAAAAACACCTGCCGACCTTAAAGCATTCAATAAATTATTAGACGAGAATTTACAAAAAATAAATTCTGACTACGAAGCGAAGCGTTACAAAGGAATGGCTTTGGAAAGATTAAAAATGCGCCCACTCCCAAGAGGCACTTTCCACAATTGGTTAAAGTCAAAAGGAAAATATGGAGGTCAACATAAAGTGCCTCGTTTGGCTAATCATCGAAAGTATGTGGAAGAAATAATTGATTTTTCAAGCGGTGGAGTTTCTTATTAATTATTCATTCTTAATTGTTCATTAAAAAAGAGTTCCTTGTTGAGCGAAGCTTGATGGGTTTTCTAGTTGAAGTAATGCTCTCTTTGTATCCAATCCATAAAAATATCCTTGTAGTTTCCCACTCTTTGCAATTACTCGATGGCAAGGGACAATAAATGCAATTTGATTGTTACGATTTGCCATTCCTACTGCTCGGACGGCTTTTGGAGAGCCTACTTTTTCTGCGATAACAGCATAACTGGTAGTGTGACCATAAGGAATTTCAAGTAGTGCATTCCATACTTTTTGAGTAAAATCTGTGGCAGTACCAAAGTCCAATTTTAAATCAAACTCTTTTCTTTCCCCTTTAAAATATTCACCCAATTGTTGTACACATGCCTGTAGGTGAGTTGGAATTTCTTTAGAGGCTTCCTTTAATTCTGTTTTTAATTTTACAGAAGAAATACCATATTCGCTTCCGATGATTTCGATAATCCCTAATGGTGATTTATAGTGTGCTTTTTCTAGCATGGTGCTTTTACTTTAAAGCTGTTGAATCTTGATATGTGACACTTAGCATTGATACCTAAAAATATAAAAATACCACGTATTTTGTGTTTTATAAATTCATAATTATGAAATCAATATGTGCTATTATTTTATTGTCTTTGTTTTCGTTGAATCTTTTAGGTCAAAATATGACGGGAAAAGAATTATTAGCAAAGAGTATTAAATATCATGATCCAAAAGGAAAATGGGCTAAGATTAAAATGACTTTGAATCTAAAACAAGATACTCCCAATCGACCTCAAAGATTGACAACTTCAAAATGGAATAATAAAAAAGGGACATTTTGGCAAAAGGATGTCTCTGATGGAAATGTGGTTATTCGGAGTTTGGAAAAAGATAAATGTACACATGAGTTGAATGGAAAGAAATTTTTCTCAGAAGAAGAAATCAAAAAACATCGATTGGAATGTAAGTGGACAAAATTTTGGAGAGATTATCAAACTTATCTTTATGGTTTACCAATGAAATTAAATGACCCAGGAACTAAGATTTATGAGGAAGTGAAAAAGACTACTTTTCAAAATAAAGAATGTTGGCAACTCAAAGTAAGTTATAATGAGCCTGTTGGACATGACACTTGGTATTTTTATTTTCATCCTCAGACTTATGCTTTGATCGGATATCGATTTTATCATGATGAATTAAAGAATGATGGCGAGTATATTACGTTAGAAGATGAGGTAGTTGTAAAAGGGATTCGTTTGCCTCGTGATCGAAAATGGTATTTTAATATTGATGATAAATTCTTAGGGACGGATTATATTCTGTCTGGTAAGTAAGTTATTCGACGCAGCTTTCACGTACCACGACTCTCTGAGTCGTTACATTAAAGTTTAATCATTTATCGAATAACTGTGACGACTCAGAGAGTCGTGGTACGTGAAAGCCGTATTATAATATGTGGAAAAAAACAAAAAAATACGTCAGCAAAGATGATGCGTTGAAAAAACTTCAACGCTACTGTGCTTATCAAGAGAGGTGTCATAAAGAAGTTCGGAATAAACTTCTGGACTTAGGGATTTATGGGGATGACTTAGAAAATATCATTGTTGATTTAATTACTGATGATTTTCTAAATGAGGAACGCTTCGCAAAAATGTATGCGGGAGGAAAATTTAGAATAAAAAAATGGGGTAGAGTTAGAATCACTCAAGAATTAAAATTGAGAAAAATTTCTGCCTACTGCATCAAAAAAGCAATGGAAGAAATTGAAGAAGAAGATTATATCAAAACGCTTCATGAAGTTTTTGAAAAACGATTAAAATATATCAAAAAAGAAAACGAATTTAAGACCAATACCAATTTAGGAAAATATGCTATCTCCAGAGGATTTGAATCTGCGATTGTTTGGAGAGAAGTGAAACAAAGACCTAAAACCACGACCTAAATTTTTTGTTCTTTGACAAAATTTTTAAAACATCCCTTCGTCAGCAAAACTATAATACCCTCTTTCCGATACAATCAAATGATCGAATACCGTAAGATCTAAAACGCTCCCCGCCTTCTTTAATTTTTTTGTCAAAACTATATCCGCTTCACTAGGACGTAAATTTCCAGAAGGATGATTATGGCAAAGAATGATACTTGTAATTCCAGGTTTTTCCAAAGCCTTCCTAAAAACAACTTTAGCATCTACGACAGTTCCCGTCACACCTCCAATGCTAATTTGTTCTCTTCCTACCACATGATTGGATCGACTTAATAATAAAATCCAAAATTCTTCGTGAGGTAAGTCAATTAAAATAGGAGCAATGGCTGCGAATGCATCTGAGCTACTTTTGATTTGAGGACGGTCTTTGATAACTGAAAGTTGTCGACGTCGCCCAAGTTCCATTGCGGCGGCAATGGAAATAGCTTTTGCTTCGCCTATTCCTTTGAATTTTTGGAATTCTGAAAGTGAACATTTTCCCAATTCATTTAGATTGTTTTCTACTGAACTTAAAATCTTTTGGGCTAAACTTACTGCGGTTTCTTCTCTTGAACCCGAACCTAAAAGTATCGCAATGAGTTCAGCATTGGAAAGAACATGTTTTCCTTTGCTCAATAATTTTTCACGAGGACGATCTTCCTCTGCCCAAGAAGTGATAGCTAGTTTTTCTCTTTTGTATGCATCCATTTTACAGGATTAAAAATGTGAAAGGTAATAGAATAAAAGGTTTCTCAAATTCATTTTCTTTCACAAAATATATTTTTTCCTCCTTAAAAAACAATATTGTTCTTTCGCATATGTTAGAACAATATTTAAAATATAAAAACGTGTTTAGAAACTGAATCTAAACACGTTTTTATGAAATTGTAAATACATTATTTTTTTTGTAACCGCCAACTTCAGTTGGCAGGTTGTCCCAAAGTAGTTGTTTAACTTAACGATTTAAATACAAAAATAACCTGCCAACTTCAGTTGGTGGTTACAAGGTCGTATTGAACGGTTACGTTTTTTAAATATTTCTTAAAGCTTCTTCCAAGTCTTGAATCAAGTCATCAGCATCTTCAATACCTACACTCAATCGAATTAAAGAATCTGTCAAACCAACTTTTAATCTTTCTTTTTTGGGAATAGAAGCGTGAGTCATACTTGCTGGATGACCAATCAATGACTCCACTCCTCCTAAAGATTCAGCTAAAGAAAATAAATGTGTTCCCTTCATTACCTTTTGAGCATCACGGAAACGTCCGCCGATAATATCAAAAGAAAGCATCCCTCCAAAATCTTTCATTTGTTTTTTAGCAATTTTATGATTTGGATGGTTTTTTAATCCAGGGAAATAAACGTTATCAACCTTTGGGTGAGCGAGTAAAAATTTTGCAATTTTCTTAGCATTATCACAAGATCGTTGTACCCGTAAATGTAGTGTTTTAATTCCTCTCAAAACTAAAAAACAATCTTGAGGTCCAGGAACTGCTCCAGCAGCATTTTGAATAAATCGAAGTTCTTCAGCAATCTTAACATCTTTTGTAATTACTGCACCGTGGATTACATCCGAGTGACCTCCCAAGTATTTTGTAGCAGAATGTAAAACGAGGTCTGCGCCCAAATCAAGAGGTGTTTGTAAATAAGGTGAAGCAAAAGTATTATCAACACAAGTCATGACCCCATACTTTTTGGCAATGCTACAAATCTTTTTGATATCAACAATGTTTAGCATAGGATTGGTAGGTGTTTCAATCCAAATGAGTTTAGTATTTTCATTAATAACCTTTTCCATATCCTTCGTTCCATCCATTCCTACAAAGTGAGATTTAATTCCAAACTTACCATAGATTTTAGTCATGAGTCGATACGATCCACCGTACAAATCATTTGTAGAAACTATCTCATCACCTGGTTTCAATAATTTCAAAATAGCATCCATAGCTGCTACTCCACTACTAAAACAAATCGCTTCAGTCCCATTTTCAAGTGAAGCTAAGTTTTTTTCTAAAGCACTTCGAGTTGGGTTTCGAGTTCTTCCATAAGCGTACCCTTTATGTTTACCTGGGGCGTCTTGAACGTAAGTAGAAGTTTGAAAAATAGGAGTCATGATTGCTCCCGTTGATGGGTCAGGTTCTATACCTGCATGGATTACTTTAGTTCCAAATTTCATTTTTTTGATTTAATATGATCGTTTTAAAAGTTGATTTTTCGCAAAGAAATTAAAACGCAAAAGTGAATAAATTTTAAAACAAAATCTTTTATATCTTATAAAAAATCAAAAAAAAATGGAGAGTTAAAAATATAAAAGGGCAACTCAGAATTAACTGAATTGCCCTTTATGAAATCTTTAGTATTTCAAATTAATTAACTGATGCAGATAATTCTTTACCAGGTTTGAATTTTACTACATTTTTAGCTGCAATTTGAAGAGCTGCGCCAGTCTTAGGGTTTCTACCCACTCTAGCCGCTCTATGAGCAGATGAAAATGTACCGAATCCTACGATAGAAACTTTGTCTCCATCTTTAAGGGTGTTACCAATTGTGTCTAATACACAATTTACTGCTTCTGTAGCTTGAGCTTTACTTAAGTTAGCATCTTCAGCTACTTTGTTAATAAGATCTCCTTTGTTCATTTTAAAAAATTTAAATTTGAAAAGAATGGCACAAATTTATGTGCTGTTATTATCAATTACAAACATTTAACGATAAAAAAACGAAAAAACCCAATAAATACGGGGGTTTTGAGCGTTTAAACGCTAAATGTGATCATATTATTTTTGTATTTTGCAGTCCATTTTTAATATTGTTTTCTCAAATCATCTTACATGAAAAAATTAAAACTGCTTTTGTGGTGTAGTTCCCTTCTACTAATGGTGGCCTTAATGTCTACCTCTTGCCGTAGTAAAAAAACGGGTTGTCCTATGAATGATCCTGCTAAAATAGGAGCAAGCACAGGCAAAAAAGGCAAGATGTCAACCAAGAAAGGAAAAACTAATCTTTTTCCTAAAAAAATGCGTAAAAAGAAACGCAAATCATAGGTTTGTTTTCCTATCTATTTATCAAAGGTAAAATTTTTTTAACAAATAATAAAACATTTTGTTTTTTATGTTAAAAAAGTTACTAACATCTCGAAAATTCAACTTCAATGTTTTCGGGCATCCTATTGTTTTTACAAAAACAAATTGTTTTATTATACTTTAGATTTTGGATCAAGCGCATCGGTCAGGCCATCTCCAATGATATTTAATATGGTTACTGTTATGAATATTGCTAACCCTGGAAATAACGCTAACCACCAAGCTCGTGTATTTCTTCTGGCATAGCTCAACAATTCTCCCCAAGTAACTTCTTCCAAAGCTAATCCGATTCCTAAGAATGAAAGTATGGCTTCTAATAGAATGGCTGACGCTATTCCAAATGCAATGGTAATTAATACAGGAGCTATTGCATTTGGGAGTCCATGTTTTAATATTATTCGCCAATCTTTAAAACCCATTGCCTCTGCCGCCTCAATGTATTCTAGGGATCTAATTCGTAATAATTCCGCTCGTACAAATCGTGCAATTCCTGTCCACCTAATAAGCCCTATAATTACCATTACGGAAATAATTGAAGGTTGTTCCAAGATTGCCATAACTGCTAAAAGAAGAAATAGTGCGGGAATAGAATTCATGATTTCAATAATTCTCATCACAATGATGTCAACAGGTATTGTGATTTTTTTTGAAAGGAAGTTATTTCTTTCCGTTATTCGTGCAAGTAGATTACATAACAATAAAATTACAAAAACAATAAATAAGCTTTTTGATAACTCAATTGCTAATGTGCCATTCTCTCCTGCCATCCTTAGCGCATAGCTTCTTACTTGGAATCCGTAGAAGTAAGAGAAAAATATTCCTATGATATTTAACAATACTCTTACACGAGATACTTTAAAACGATTGTCTCCAAAAAAACCACCAAGTACACCAAAGAAAATTCCTATAATTGAAGCGATGAGCATAGAAATGATTCCAACTAACATTGCGATTCTTGCGCCTCTTACCATACCTGCCGCAACGTCCTTTCCAAATTGGTCGGTTCCTAGCCAATGCCAATAACGAGTAGAAGGAACATCTTGATTATCAAAAGGAGATTTGAAACGCGAATTTTTAGAGTCAATTGTAAAATGAGAATAAGGGATAGGGGGCATGATTAGTTTTTCATAATTATGCTCTGACCATGGTGTTTGATAAAATTTAGTATCCCAAGTTGAGAGTCCTAAATCTACAGCATATTGTTTAAAAACAGGAAAATAAGTTTTACCTTCTATTTTACAATACAAGGGTTTTTCATTGGCAATAAAATCTGCGAAAGTTCCAATTAAAAATATAACAATTAATATACGTAAAGACCATTTAGCTAATTTGTTTTTGAAAAACCTTTGTTTTACCCTACTCCAATACTTTGAAGGCACTTCGCTACCTTCAAGTGTATTTTTTGTTTGCTCTCTTTTTGTTTTTCCAAAGGCCATCAAAGTCTTTTTACGTATTTAAATTAAGTAGTTTATTTTTTATTAAATGATACTCGTGGATCTGACAAGGAATATAAAATATCTGCTAACAATATACCCAACATAGTTGCTACTGCGGCAATCATCAATACCGCAAATACGATTGGATAATTCTCTTGAGAAATAGCATCTAAAGTCAATTTTCCCATTCCAGGAATATTAAAGATTACTTCAATAATCACAGAGCCTGCAAGGGTAGTAGGTAAAATATTTGCGAATAAAGTTATGATTGGAAATAAAGAATTTCGCAAACCATGTTTCCATATTACAGCTTGTTCCCCTAATCCTTTTGCTCTAGCCGTACGAATATAATCTTGTTGAATAACTCCTAACATTCCTCCTCTCATTTGTCGAGAAATAAATGCTAAACGATTATAACTTAAACACAAAACAGGCAAAATTAAATGTTTTGCAGTCTCCCAAAAACGATCCCAAAAAGGTGCACTCGATGGAAGATTTCCTAAACCAATTCCAGGGAAAATATTTGTCCATGAGCCATATTCAGGTGTAGTGAAAAATACGACCATCATAGTAGCGACCCAAAAAGCAGGTAATGAATATAAAATGAATAACAATACAGTTGCAAATTTGTCGAATCTCAGATGTTTGTTTTTTGCAGAAAAAACACCCAAAGGAATAGCAACTAAATAAGATAATATCAAGGCTAATGACATCATCAAAAAAGTCCAAAAAATTGCGTCTCGAATTTCGGAAAATACGGGTCGATAAGTATTATAAGAAATGCCAAAATCACCTACAAAAAAACTAGTAATCCAATTATGGTATTGATTATCAAATCCATACCAATGAAGAGTAGGAATGTAAAGTTGTGTCAGGGTTGATTTTTCTTTTATTTGTTCATAGTTGTTCTTTATATCACTAATTTCTTTTCCTATAATTGTTCCAAATGAAGGATTATTGTTATAAATCGTTTCGATCTTTTTTAGTTTCTTAACTATCGCATCATCATCTGATAATACTTCCAGAAATTTAGATTCATTACTTATTTTTTTAATTGCTCTTTTTCCTAATGAATCAGGTATGTCAAATAACTTTAGTTGTAAATTTCGAATAGAGGTTTTGTACTTCGAAATTTGATCCCAATTTCCATATTGAGCAATAAGGTCATTCCAATTGGTTCTTTTGTCTTTTTGAAGAATTTTATAGAGGGAATCAGGATATGCTTTTGAAGTAAGAGCAAAATAAAATGTAGGTTTGTCTAAACCAAATAAGTTACACCTAGACTTAGCATCGTCCTCTGAATTTATAAAACTAGATTTATTACTTTCAGGAGGGAGAGGTACATTACAAGGATCGCCTGGCGTACACTTACTTAATCCAAATGCTAACAATGAGATAACAAATAGAGTAGGAATAAAGTATAAAATACGTTTGACAATATATTGGAACATATTTTTGGAATTAGATTGAATCGGAAAAATAGGGATTCTTTAGCAAAAATAGCAAAAGGGTTGATAGCAAGTTAGCTATCAACCCTTTTGTTATTTTGCAAATACTTAAATTCTAATTTTCCGAAAGAGAAGCATCTCGCAACATAAATTCATTTTCAAAAACTCCAGGTTTTCTTACTGATGGTTCATAATCAAATCTTTTGCTGACCACTACTCTTCCTGATGGTGCTAAAAGAAAAATGCAAGGTTGATCTTCGTAAAGAATTTCTTGAAATTTTTTGTACAATTCTTTTCTTCTTCCATCATCTATTCTAGTACGAATTTCTTCAATAATTTTATCTGATATCTCATCTCCAAAACTAAAACGATTTCCACTAGTAGGAGCATCGTTATCCGTATGCCATCTTTGATAAAGATCATCTATTGACGGATCAAATGCAGAACCACCTGTTACTAAATCATAATCTCTTGTTGAAGTTCTTTTAGAAACTGTTTTAATATCTTTAATAACAACATCTATTTCTACCCCTGCTCTTTTTGCCAAAGGCTTAATTAATTCTGCAATTGCTTTTCCTACAGTACTAGAAGTACTTGTTAGATATTCGAGTTTTAATTCCGTTCGTTCACCATCGATAACTTTATCTACAATACCATTGTTATTAGAATCTTCCCATCCTGCTTCTTTTAATAATGCTTGCGCTTTTTCAATATTAAAATCGATTAATGGTAAGTCAAGATGGTAAGGCCTAGAAGGATGAATGATCCCATTGACTCTTTTAGCATAACCAAGCATTACATCTTTAATAATTTGATCTACATCTACTAGATGAGCTAATGCTCTTCTAACTTTTTTATCAGCAAGGGCAGGACGATTTCTATTCATCCCAATATAGTAAATCGTTAAAGCTAAAGGCTCATAAAAATTTAAATTAGCTTGCCCTTCTGTGCTATTTTTTAGATTGACAAATTCTTCTGAAGTTACAACTCCCATCACATCTGCTCCACCTGCTTTTAATTCTGTTGCTGAAGCAACAGGATCTAAAATAATTCGATAAACAATAGATTCAGGTTTCGCTTGTAACAAAGTGAATTTTTTAGCCAGCTTTGTTCCCCACCAATTTTCTTTACGTTTTAGAATTATTCTTTGCCCAGTTTGCCACTCTTCAAGTTTATAAGGACCACTTCCACTTACAAATTCTTTTTCTCTTGAATATTTTTCGGAAATAAAATCAGTTGCGAACTCCTGTAATTTTGGATTTGTTTTTGCCAACTCAGTTGCTGCTTCTTTATCATTAAGTTGAGGAATAGAGAAATCCTTTAGCAATCCTTTTGGATCATAAATCGCTGCTGGAATAGTAGGTATATCTGTGAAAATATAATCAGATAAAAAATAATTGTCTTTGACGACTGAGAATTTTTTAGGGTTTGTTTCATCTATATTTATATCTTTAATCATAGCTGCTACACCTCTATAGTTTCCAGCTGGTACTTTTGGATTTAAAAATGCCTTAACTGTAAATGCAACATCGTGTCCAGTAACTGGAGTTCCGTCATCCCAAATCGCTTCATCATGAATTTCATAATCATAAGATAATAATCCTTTGAATTCTCCTTCTGTTATTTCTTTTCCTGTTGGCAACGACTTTGCAAGCATAGGGGCAGCCTTGAGTGTTTTAGTATCATAATGAATAAGATGAGAAAAAATATGGTTAAAAACTTGACGACTAACTGACTTGGTAGAAATACACGGATTTAACATATCAGGTTCTGAGGATAAAATAGATGTTACCGTATATATTTGGTTTTCTACTGTTTCATTTGTAGAGTTTTTAGGATCAGTTTTACATCCCACTACCATCAAAAACATGGTGCAAAAAATAACAAGTAATCGGAAGGATTTGCTTTGGAACATAATTTTGTTTTTTGTAGCTATGAAAAAATAGGATTAAAATGGAAAGTTTTAATTTTTTTAAAACTTCAATGAATAATGTTTGTTGTAACTTCAAAGATACTTAACACCTAGCATAAAACCGAAAATATTTATGAGTACAGTATTGATTGCAGGCGGTTCAGGGTTGATTGGTCAACGGCTGAACTATTTATTAGAAAAAAAAGGTTATGATACGATTTTCTTGAGTCGTCGAAAAAAAACGGATAAAAAGTATTTCCAATGGGATGCTTCCAAAGGTACAATTGATGCTTCAGCCATAGAAAAAGCAGATTATGTAATTAACTTAGCTGGAGCGGGAATTGTGGATAAACGATGGACAACAAAACGTAAGAAAATCTTAATCGAAAGTCGAACTCAAACCACTCAACTTTTAAAAGATAGTTTTGAAAAAATTAAAAAACCGAAAGCTTACCTTTCTGCATCCGCAATTGGTTTTTATGGAAATCGAGGCGACCAATGGCTGACCGAAACCTCTGAACCACAACCAGAAGATTTTCTTTCTGAATGCACAATAGCTTGGGAAAATGCAGCAAAAGAAGTGATGGGCTTAAATATTCGAACGGCTATTATGCGAATCGGAATTGTACTTTCTGCAAAAGGTGGTGCACTCCCTGAAATGATTTTCCCTATGAAATTAGGAGCAAGGGTTTCCTTTGGAAATGGAAAAGCATATTACCCTTGGGTGCATATTGATGATGTATGCAATATGTTTATTTGGGCTTTGGAAAACGAAAATGCAAAAGGAATATTTAATGCTGTTGCACCTGATCCTTTGATGGTAAAAGATTTAATGAAAGCTATTCAAAAAGCTAGAGGAGGCATTGCGCTTCCTGTTCCTGCCCCAAGTTTTGCACTTCGATTGGTAATGGGAGAAATGGCAGATATGTTATTGAATAGTGCAAGAGTTTCATCGGAGAAGATTATTGAACATGGATTTCAATTTACCTTTGATGATTTGGATGAAGCGTTGTTGGATATTTTGGAAAGGGAGGTTTAATGAGATTTGGGATTATGAGTAATGGGTATTGAGATATTTTCTGAACAGTTCTCGAAAACGAAAAGCCTTTTTCCTTAATTGGAAAAAGGCTTTTTCATTTTAAATACTAATTACGACGTTTATTTTTTTGCCTTACCATTAGATTCAACGGTCTCTACCATTTCTGGCTCAATCTCTTCGGCAGTAGGTTCTTCTGGTTGATCAGCACCTGTAATTTTGTCTTTAATTTTTTGCTCGATCTCAAGAGCAACTTCTGGATTATCTGCTAAGAATCTTTTAGCCGATTCTCTACCTTGAGCAATTTTACTTCCTCCGTAAGCATACCAAGAACCACTCTTTTCGATAATGTCATGGTCAACACCAAGATCAACAATTTCTCCAGTTTTGGAAACACCTTCGCCATACATGATATCAAATAATGCAATTCGGAATGGTGGTGCTAATTTATTTTTCACCACTTTCACCTTAACGTGATTTCCAACTACATTTCCTTCTTTATCTTTTATAGCTGATCCAGACTTACGAATGTCCAATCGAACAGAAGCATAAAATTTCAATGCATTACCACCAGTTGTTGTTTCTGGATTTCCGAACATCACTCCAATTTTTTCACGTAACTGGTTGATGAATACACAACAACATCCTGTCCGCCCAATCGAACCTGTTAACTTCCGCATCGCTTGAGACATCAAACGAGCTTGTAATCCCATTTTGGAATCTCCCATCTCACCTTCGATCTCACTTCGAGGAACTAAGGCTGCAACAGAATCAATAACTATGATATCAATAGCCGCAGAACGGATTAAATTTTCAGCGATTTCAAGTGCTTGCTCACCATTATCTGGTTGAGAAATCAATAAGTTTTCAGTATCTACGCCTAGTGCTTCTGCGTAGGTTTTGTCAAAGGCGTGTTCCGCATCAATAAATGCAGCAATACCACCTTTTCTTTGACATTCTGCAATTGCATGAATTGCTAATGTCGTTTTCCCTGAAGACTCGGGGCCATATATTTCAACAATTCTTCCCTTTGGAAGACCATTGATACCGAGTGCAATATCAAGGCTTAATGAGCCTGTAGGAATGGTTTCGACATCAATAGCGGGTTTGTCACCCATTTTCATTACGATTCCCTTTCCGTAAGTTTTTTCAAGCCTGTCCATTGTTTGCTTCAAGGCTTTTAGCTTTGCTTCTTTTTCTTTTGACATTTTATAAAAATTTTAATCTTTGGAAACAACTTTTTGTTTATTATACCACAAACATAAACTTTTTGTTTATTAAAAACAAAGATTTAAATCATTTTTTTGAAAAAAATTGTTTTAAAAATGTTTTTTGTTTTAAAATTGTTTCAAAAGTGATGAAAGAATGCGTTTTCTCAAAAAAAAAGTTTGTGAAAGCAAGATAGGGATTGAGTAATGAATAGTGAATAATTAAGAATGAATAATTTTCAAAATATGGTGATTTGTGTGTGGCGTTATTAGTGATTGGTAACTGGTGATTCGTATCGAAAATTGTTGAATTCATTTTCGATACGAATCTCCAGTCACTAATTGCGAATAACTCAATAAAGCACGTTTTAAGAATATTATTCATTATCCATTAAAAAAGCCCTTCATCAACTTAATGACGAAGGGCTTTTTTTTTCTTAGAAATCTATTTAGTGTTGAGTTTCAACGGCTGTTTCTTTGCTATATCTTAAGATATTTTGAATGCTATCTTGAGATGGGCTAAAAGTAACCTGAGGTAGTTGATTGAATGATTTTTTCAATTCCTCGTAGCTTTCAGAAAGTTCCCAATCTGATTGTAGAGCATTACTAATTGCTAGGGTTTCAGCGGTTGAGGTTTCTTTGTAAATAAATTTAACTAGGTGATTTAGTGTAAAGTTATGCTTCATGAACATTTTTTTGAGTGAATAAATAAGTTGCGAGATTGTGTGTAAATAAGTTATGTATTAAACTACCTAGTTGCAAGAATTATTTTATTAGGGTGATTTTTTTTTGTTAAAATTTTGGTTTTTTACAAAACATATTTTTCTTCTTTATATGAAAAAGGTGTTTGCACTACTGTGCAAACACCTTTTCGATTTTTTCTTTGAAATAAATACTCTAAAAAGTATCATTTAACCCGATACCAAGTCTGAGTTCGATAAAACAAGGCTACATAACCTCTTACTTTTAAAGTATTGGCGTCATCAAGCCATATTTTACAACTGTAAGTTTTGTCTTTAGATGGGGAAAAGATCTTTCCACTTTTCCATGTATTTCCACTTTTTTTCATGTCCCACATAATTTCCATTCCTACTAAAGGTTTGCCTTTTCGGTCGCCACTACAATCATCGCATGTTGTAGTTTCTTGAGTTAATAATTTGACGATTTTACCATAGACTTTACCATTTCTTTCAAATATCTCTACATGCGACATTTCTTCTCCAGTTTCATCATCAATGGTTTTCCAAACTCCAATTGCACTTTGAGCTAATGAAGTAGCCCAAGCA
Source organism: uncultured Saprospiraceae bacterium (assembly GCA_937918905.1). Taxonomy (GTDB): domain Bacteria; phylum Bacteroidota; class Bacteroidia; order Chitinophagales; family Saprospiraceae; genus CAJQQY01. The sequence continues at coordinate 10,163 of CAKZSH010000010.1, read as the reverse complement.
AATGACAATAATAAAATAGTAGTAAAAATTGATTTTGAGTTCATTGTATTTATTTTTAGTTAATAAGTTGAAAGGTGAATTAGTTAATCAGGCAAATAGTGAATTGGTTGATTAGTCTAACGGTTGATTCTCAAAATTATTCGACCCTAATAAACTGATCCACCATTCCACCAATTAACTTACTTTAACATTACGAATTCTGTTCTTCGATTATTTTGTCGTCCCCAATCAGTATTATTTGAATCAATCGGTTTGGTCTCGCCAAAACCTTTGTAACTTAAACGACTTGCAGAGATTCCATTTTTTATTAAAAAATCATGAACCGCTTTTGCTCGATTAGTAGATAATACCATATTGTTTTCATCAGAACCTACATTATCTGTATGTCCATTAATTTGAATTTTTAGAGTCGCATTGGTTTGTAATAATTGTAACAATTTATTCAACTCAAATGTTGATTCTGGTTTCAAATCTGCCTTGCCTGTTTCAAATAATACATTTCTTAAAACAATGGGTGGAGCAACGGCTTCTGGTTCGGCTGTTGCTACAGTAGCAGCAGGTTTTTCCTTGATGGGTTGAAGTCCTATTTTTAATAAAAAAGGATTCTCTAAACTTGTATTTTTTTCTAATGAGAAATTTTCAGAGTGAAATAAATATTTCTCTTTGGAAATATTAAGTGCATAATTTTTTCCAATTGGTAGGACAACTAAAAACTCCCCATCCATATCTGTGATAGAAGATGCATAAGTTTCTCCCGAATTCAAATCAATAAAATCAACATCAGCAGAAAGCTTCTTTTTGGTTTCGGAATCAAAAACATAGGCTTGAACATAAGTAACAGGTTGAGGTCGTGCTTCAGCATATAATTCAAAACTATACAAATCAGTATGTCCTCCTTTTTCTCCATCTTCAAAAACAGATTCTCCCGCTTTTACATTTTTTATATCGCTTGCAAAGTAGGCCGTTTTACCATCCAAACTCAAAACCATTGCGCCTTCACTTGCTTCTGTATTAATTGGGTAGCCTAAATTTTTGGGTGTAAACCATTCCTTATTATTTTTCTTTCGAGCAAAAAATAAATCACTTCCACCCATTCCAGGATGACCATCTGACATAAAATAAAGGGTTTGATTATCTTGATGAATAAATGGAGATTGATCGTTATAAGGAGAGTTGATTACATTTCCTAAATTTTGGGGCGTTCCCCATTTTCCATCTTTTTGACGATAGCTGACCCAAATATCTCTTCCTCCATTTCCTCCCTTTCGATTACTCGTAAAATATAATGCTTTTCCGTCTGCTGAAATGGAAGGTTGAGATTCCCATCCACGAGAGTTGATTGGAGTACCAATATTTGCTGGCGGAGTCCATCGTCCATCGCGTACTTCAGAGTAGTAAAGGTCGCAACTTCCATATCCATCTTTTCGGTTACAAGCAGTAAAAACTAAAAATTTTCCATCTGCTGAAATACTTTGCGCACCTTCATTGAGTTCTGTATTGATACCATTAAGAGGAACTCCTTTTTGCCAAACACCATCTTTTTTTGTACTCATTAAAAAATCCTCTTGACCATAAATTCGTGCAGTATAAATTAATCGTTCACCATCAGCAGTTAGAGAAGGAAGGTATTCAGGATAATTTGTATTAATATTTTTTCCAAGACTTTTAGGTTCGTAAGGAACAGGGTTGGCGTAAGCAAATTTCATAAAACGACTATTGGAAATATTTTTTTTCGCATTTTTTTCCAATACATCATTATTAGGTTTGGAGGCAAGGTATGCTTCGAAATGTGCAATGCATTCATCAAATTTTTTCATCTGCATTTCTGCCATAGCCAACATGTAGGTTACTTTCTTTTTATACAATGCATCAATAGCTAAAGCTTTTTCAAAACCTTTTTCAGCAACTTCATAATTTTTATTATCATAATGAATTGCTGACCATTGAATTTGAGCATCAATAAATTTAGGTTCTTTTTTTAATGCTTTTTCAAATTCTTTAAGTGCTTTTGCTTTTTGGGAAGAACGAGATAATTGCATTCCTTTTTTATAAATTTTTTGCAATTTCTCTGGAGCAGTTTTTCTAGTCACATAATTACCTCCTGTAGGTTGTGCAGAACTGCATTGAACAAAAGCAAAACATATAAATATCCAGAGTATCTTTTTCATCATATCTTTAAAACGTTAGATGTTCCTAAAAAATTTTCATCATTAAGGAAAGGAATGATTAATAATAGCTATATCTCTTATAAACAAACAAACCACGATAGAGTCATGATGAGGTCTATCGTGGTTTGTAATATTATAAAATAAGTAATCTCATTTTCTAATCTGGCTCAAATCCTAAGATAATATTAAATTGTCCATACTCTGACCATTTAGATCCAGCAGGTATTCTTTCTTTATCAAAACCTAGACCATAGTCAAACCCAAGGGTTCCGAACATCGGTAAGAATACTCTCAAACCTAAACCTGCCGAGCGTCGAACGTCGAAAGGATTAAAGTCTTTAAATCGACTCCAAGCATTTCCTCCTTGTACAAATCCTAATACATATATAGTAGAACTTGGATTTAAGGAAATTGGGTATCGAACCTCTACAGTTAACTTATCAAATACAGAAGCTCCACCATTATTACTTGCTTCTAAATCATTTACTTCATATCCTCTCAAAGAGATAATATCATTTCCTAATAATCCGAATTGCTGTCCTGCTAATCCATCACCTCCCAATACAAATCGCTCAAAAGGAGATAATCCAATGTTGCTATCATAGAATCCAAGCATTCCTATTTTGATAGAAGATTTTAAAACAAACTTTCCACCAAGAGGTGTGTACCATTCTGCATCAAATCTCCATTTATGATACTCCAACCATTTGAAACGTTCAGCATTTTCAGCATTCCTAATTAGAGTTTCTTGACCGAATTCTGTGTTGACTTCTGGATTTTGAGCCAAAATTGCTAATCTCTCTGATGATGATAATTTAAAGAAGTTACTATTCTTAAATAAAGAATATGGAGGTGTTAATGATACACTTAATGAAACTTTAGAGCCCGTTTTTGGGAAAATCGGATCAACAACTGTTGTTCTTGTTAAAGTTCCTTTTAAACTAAAGTTACGGAAATTTCCTTCTGTTAATCTTGAATTATTTTCATCTTGTAATCTAAAATCACCTCGCTCCCAATTGTTCAATGCTAGGTTTTGTAAGTTAATAGAACCACTCAAAACAAAGTTATCATCTGGAACTTTTAAACGAGTACCAAGACCAATGGATAAATTGGTAATGCCTAGACTGTTGAAACTTGGGCTAGTTTTAGCCAAACCATTAGTCAGTCGAGTATAATAAGCAGCCAATGTAAATGAGGTAGGCTTTTTACCTCCCAACCAAGGCTCGGTAAAGGAAGCATTATAGGATTGAAAGAATCTTCCATTGGTTTGTGCTCTAAGCGAAAGTCGTTGACCGTCTCCCTGAGGAAGAGGACTCCATGATGACTTTTTCAAAATATTCCTAACTGAGAAATTATTAAAAGAAACTCCTAATGTACCAATTACTCCTCTACCAGCTCCTCCCCATCCTGCGGAAAGTTCTAATTGATCCGAAGGTTTTTCTTCTACTGTATATTCAATATCAACGGTTCCTCTTTGAGGATTTACAGGAGTATTGATTCCCATTGATTCAGGATTGAAGTATCCTAAATTGATAATCTCTCTTTGTGAACGGATGATTTGTGAACGGCTAAATTTTTCTCCGGGTCGAGTTCGTAATTCCCTTCGAATTACATGCTCATGCGTTCTATCATTTCCAGCAATCGTAACTTTATCAATAGTTGCTTGTGGCCCTTCATAAATTCTAATTTCCAAGTCAATAGAATCATTATCAATCGAAACTTCAATTGGGTCTACTCGGAAAAATAGATATCCATTATCCATATAAAGTGTCGTGATGTCTCTTCCATCTTGGCTAAAACTCAATCTTGTTTCCAACAATTCTTGATTGTAAACTTGTCCTTTTTCAATTCCTAAAACTTCAGCCAATGTACTGGTAGGATAAATTGAGTTTCCTTTCCAAGCAATATCTCTAAAATAATATCTATTGCCTTCTTCGATATTTACAAGTACTTCAAGTCTACCATCAGGTCGTCGCCATACACTATCGCCCAGGATTCGAGCATCTCTAAATCCAATTTTATTATAGTAAGCGATAATATTTTTTTGATCGCCTTCGAATTCATTTTTAATAAATTTAGAGCCAGAAAAAATTCGTCTTTTTTCCTTAGTCTCTTTCATTAACTTTCGAAGCTTCCGAGCTTTTACCGTATTATTTCCCGTAAAAGAAATGTTCTTTATTTTGATCCGTTCTTTCCGATCTACATCAAAAACTAACCGCACAGAATTCACACTTACATTATCTGTAATTTCTTCTACTTTTACTTCTGCATCTAAGTATCCTTTTCCTTCAAAAAATTCTTTGATACCATTGACTGCATTGGTTTTGATATTTTCAGTAATGATTCCACCTTTTAAAAGATGCCGATTAACAACTCCATTCAAATCATCGTGATATTTCTTTTTCACATTTTTATAAGAATACCGTGAAAGGCGTGGACGCTCTTTTACTGCAATTTCCAACATGACAATATCACCTATCGTTTTGGTTTGGAAAATTCTTACATCTGTAAAAAGACGTAATCGCCACAATGATTTGATGGCACGAGGGATGTCGTATCCTCCTGTTCCAATCCGAATCTTATCTCCGACTTTTAATCCTGCTATTGATTTGATCGCATTCTCATCACTAAAGTTCGCACCTGTGACGGTGATTCCTCCGATCTCGTATTCATTTTGTTCAGAGTAATCGATATTGGGAATGGTATCAGTAGTAATTTGTGCATTACCTCCATACATGGAAAAGAAAAGACAAACTATGAGAAGTAAAATATTTTTTATACTCATTTTTTTTTATTCTGTTAAATTTCCTCAAAGAGAAAATTGAAATACACCTTTTGTTAAATAAAAATCAAAATTGAAATCAAAATCAAAAAAGTTGATTTTATGAGTTCCCTTCTTACTGGTGTAATAACGGTTGAATTATTTTTTTCGTTGGTATCTTTTGTACCAAAATTTTATAAAAATGTCTTTGGATTTACGTCTTAGAACAATTATTCATTGTTCATTCTTAATTATTCATTAAGTAAGCTGTTCACTAGTTTTACCAAAGCGACGTTCTCTATTTTGAAAATCGACAATCGCTTCGTACAAATGTTCCTTTCGGAAGTCTGGCCAAAAGATTGGAAAAAATCTTAATTCTGCATAAGCAATTTGCCAAAGTAAAAAATTACTGATGCGTTGTTCTCCACTTGTTCGAATCAATAATTCAGGATCAGGCATACCTGCGGTACTCAAAGCATTTGAAAATGTTGCTTCATTGATATCTTCTGGTTGCAAATTATTTTCTTTTGCAGCTTGAGCTAATTTTTTTGATGCTTCTAAAATTTCCCACTTCGCACTATAATTAAGTGCCAATACCAAAGTCATTCGAGTATGATGTTTGGTCTTTTCAATCCCTTCCATCAAAGCGTTGTAGGTATCTTTAGGTAACTTGGTCAAATCTCCAATTGCTTGCAATCGGATATTATTTTTGGTCAAAGTAGACAATTCCTTTCTAACGGTTTTTATCAACAGACTCATCAAAGCGTTGACTTCCGTTTGTGGTCGACTCCAATTTTCAGTTGAAAAGGCATAAAGTGTTAAATATTTCACGCCCAATTCAGCTGCTGCCTCTGTTGTTTCTCTTACTGCTTTTACTCCATTTCTATGACCAAAAACTCTAAGTTTTCCTTTCTGTTTAGCCCATCGTCCGTTACCATCCATGATTACCGCAACATGTTGTGGTAATTTATTCAAATCTATCTTGGACTTTAAATCAGACATTATTTTGTAAGCTTTTGAAAAATTCACGCAAAGTTAACAAAAACTATGTGAAAAATTGCCCGTATAATCATTGTCATTCCGTTAAAGAGAAAATAGAATAAAACTAATTTTGAATAAAGAATTTTGTCCCAAAGTATAGGGATGAATGATTCAAAAAAATTGTTCTTTTTTTAGAGACTGCTTAATATGAAATTGAATATAGGAATCTCTAATATTTTTAATGAAAATTCAGTTTAATATCATACAGGTTTGTTTTTGAAAAAAAATAACAAACAATTGTACTTTTGCACCAATTTTAAAATTTAATAGACTTTTTTATAGAATTTTGGAAAACTAAAATTTAATTTTCACATAGTTTTCACTTCATTCATCCTGATACTACGGGACAGAATTCATCCTTAAAAATCAAGTCTTAATTTATGTGACGCATTTTCTATTTAAAGTCTTTTTAACAGACAAATATTATTGGAAAATGGGGTCAGAAAATTTATAAAAACGAAGAAAATGAAGTTCCACGATTTTCCCTATCAAAGACCTGAGATTGATTCTTTCGTCAAAAAATTTGAAACGTTACTTGTCACTTTTGAAAATTCAAATTCTTTTGAAGAGCAAAGTGATTTTTTTGAAAAAATAAATCAAATGCGAGAAGATTTTTCATCCATGAATAATCTTTGTCGTATTCGTCATAGCATTGATACACGGGATGATTTTTATGAAAAAGAAAATACTTTCTTTGATGAAAATTCTCCAACCTATGATGCACTCAATAATCGATTTTATAAATTAATTGTTGATTCAAAATTTAGAAAAGATTTAGAATCAAAATGGGGTAGCCAACTTTTTGTGATTGCTGATTTAAGTTTAAAAACTTTTCAGCCAACGATTCTAGAAGATTTGCAAAAGGAAAATAAGTTGGTTAGTGATTATATGAAAATCAAGGCGACTGCGAAAATCGAATTCGAAGGAAAAGAATATAATCTCTCTTCTATCATACCCTTAGAAACTTCCAAAGACCGAGCAACTCGAAAAGCAGCAACGGAAGCGAAGTGGAGTTTTTTCCAAAAACATGCAAGTCAGTTTGAAGAGATTTTTGACCAACAAGTCAAAGTTCGACATGAGATTGCTCAAAAATTAGGGTATGAAAATTTTATCGATTTGGGTTATGCTCGAATGTTGCGATCAGATTATAATGCTGAAATGGTTGCTAATTTTCGCAATCAAATTTTGAAATATGTAGTGCCTGTTGCTACAAAATTATATGAACGACAAAAGAAGCGTTTAGGATTTGAAAAATTAAAATACTACGATACAAGTTTTCGATTTGCATCAGGTAATCCAAAACCTCATGGTTCTCCAAATTGGATTTTGGATCATGCTAGTAAAATGTATAGCGATTTGTCAGACGAGACAAAAGAATTTTTTGACTTTATGCGAGATAATGATTTGATGGATTTGGTAAATAAAGAAGGCAAAGCAACAGGAGGATATTGTTCTTTTATTGGGAAATATAAAGCACCTTATATCTTTTCAAATTTTAATGGAACAAGTGGAGACATTGATGTTTTGACTCACGAAGCTGGACATGCATTTCAAGTTTATTCCAGTCGGGAAATTGGTTTGGATGAATACAATTGGCCTACTTACGAGGCTTGTGAGATACATTCGATGAGTATGGAATTTTTCACTTATCCATGGATGCATTTATTTTTTGAGGAGGAAACTGATAAATATAAATTTTCACATTTGGCAGGTGCGATTAAATTTTTGCCATATGGAGTAGCAGTAGATGAGTTCCAACATTATGTTTACGAAAACCCTCATGTAAGTCCTAAAGAAAGAAATCAAGCATGGAGAGAAATTGAAAAAAAGTATCTTCCACATATTGATTATGGTGATAATTTGTTTTTAGAAAATGGAGGATTTTGGCAAAAACAGAGTCACATTTTTTCTACACCATTTTACTATATCGACTACACATTAGCACAGGTTTGTGCGTTTCAGTTTTGGAAAAAAGATAATGAAGACCATGCTTCCGCATGGAGTGATTATGTAAGATTATGCAAAGCTGGAGGAAGTCAGTCTTTTTTAGAATTAGTAAAATTAGCCAATTTAGTGTCACCTTTTGAGGAGAATTGCGTAAAGAGTGTTATTGGAACTATTGAAAATTGGCTAAATTCAGTTGATGATTCAAAATTTTAATATGAATTAATCAAATATTACCTATTCTTTATGTTTAATGATAAAAGAATACTTAATTTTGTACAAAACTAGCTTAACTAATAGAACATCCTGTGCGACATGTATGATATCATTTTAAGTTTTATAACAGCCTTTACTTTAACCTACTTTGCAATACCTTCGGTTATTCATGTAGCAAAGGTTAAAAATCTTTGTGATGAACCGGGGGAAAGAAGAGCTCATACCGTAACTACACCTTCTCTTGGAGGGATAGCTATTTTTGCGGGAACAATTTTCTCTATTGTGTTGTGGACACCATTCGGTGTATTTGATGATCTCCAATATATTTTATGTGCATTTATTATCATCTTCTTGATTGGGTCGAAAGATGATATTGTTCCTATTTCTCCAAAAATGAAATTGGCGGGGGAATTGTTTGCGGCTGGAATTATTGTTTGGAAATCAAATGTAAAATTGACAAGCCTTTATGGTGTTTTTGGAATTTATGAGATGCCTGAATATATTGTTGTTCCACTTTCTATATTTGTCATCATTGTAATAATTAATGCCTTCAATTTAATTGATGGAATTAATGGATTGTCAGGAAGCATTGGAACTTTGATTTCTGGGGTACTTGGTGCTTGGTTTTATTTGATTGATGAAATTGGATTAGCATTAGTTGCATTCGCTTTGGCTGGTGCATTGATTGCTTTTTTAAAATATAATTTTACGCCTGCAAAAATATTTATGGGTGATACGGGATCGCTTTTGGTGGGGTTGATTAGTTCGATTTTAATTTTAAAATTTATCCAATGTCATGATCCTGCATTGATTACTCCTGATAAGGCAAAGTATGCTTTTGATGCAGTTCCTGCGGTTGCAATTGGAATTTTGATTTTACCATTGTTTGATACGCTTCGAGTTTTTACGATGAGAATTTTGAAAGGAAAATCTCCTTTTGATCCTGATCGAACTCATATTCATCACTTGCTTTTAGACTTTGGATTTTCACATATGCAAGCGACTGGAGTTTTGGTTTTGACAAATATTGGATTTATTGTTTTAGTATTTTATCTACAACATATTGGATTGCACTATTTATTATTTTTAGTAATTGGTATTGCCATATTTTTATCTGCTAGTTTGAATTTTATAGTGAATCGAAAAAAAAGAAGAATCGCTAATTCCGCTTCGTAAAAGGAAGCATTGAAATATAAAATAAAGAAGGATTGAAGGTTATTGACTTTCAATCCTTTTTTTGTTTTTTTGTAAAAAAATAAAAATGAATTTTCTATTAGTTTTTATTGGAGGTGGTTTGGGTAGTCTTTGTCGATATGGGATTTCTGTTTTATTAAAAAATCAGGACTACGTTTTTCCTATGGCAACTTTTATTGCCAATGCTTTGAGTTGTATTGTGCTAGGCGCATTGGTTGGTTGGACCATGAAAAATGGAAGTGCATCTGATGTGCAAAAGTATTTATTGATGACTGGATTCTGCGGAGGATTTAGTACTTTTTCGACTTTTACAAATGAAACGTTTCAATTATTTCAAGATGGGAATTTGATGTATGCTTTTGGAAATATATTGTTGAGTATAGTGGTTTGCTTGGTTTGTATTTATGTTGGGATGAAAATGGTTTCGTGAAAAATATTGAAGCTGCTGCATTTATCTCGAGCAAGAAGAGCTTCATAATCTTTTTTGGTCAACAAACTAGCAATTGCTTCTATGTCACCTCTTTTTTTATCATAACTATTTCCAACTAAATTATAAATTGCTTCTACAACATTTGCTGGATGAAAAATAGTTGTTTCAGGATCAATATCCATTAGATTGATACCGAGTTCTTGGTTTATAAAATCTGTAGTTAATCTAGAATCTAATCTTTCAAAGATTTCATGCAATCCTAGAAACCATGCTTCTGTTTCCATGATAGCAAATTTCATTTTTATATTATTGGGTTCTCTTGCTTGCCCTTGAATTATTTGATCTGCACCATTAATGAATTTTTGATTTATATCTTCATCTATATCTCTTGTTGGTGCTTGCTCTCTAT
>CAKZSH010000009.1 GCA_937918905.1 uncultured Saprospiraceae bacterium | reverse complement strand
GACTTCCTTTTTGTATTGGAAGCTTAAAGTTCGAAACGGTTATAGGTGTAAATTTCATCTTGCAAGTACTGAAATATATTTTAAAAAAAGGTAATACTACTTATGTACATACGATAGCCCTCTGGGACTTGTAATTCTTTTTATTTTGGAAAAATAAAAAAGTGTAGAGTAGTGAAGTTTCTCATGTTTTTTATAAAAAGTCAATAAAAACGTAGTCTAACAATTCATTTACATTTGGGTGTTGCTCAAAAAATATTCACTCAAATCTCAACAGATATTTTCAAACAACTTCATTTTTGAGGTTAAAACAAAAAAAAATGAAAAAGATGATTCCTCTTATTTTAGTTCTTGGTGGATTAGCCGTTGGCTTTTTGGGATATACAAAATTAGATAACAGTTCTACAGAAATAGAGATCGGAAACTTAGAAATTGAAGCAAAGGATAAAGAATCCTCAAGTATTGCTTATGTGATTATTGGAATAGGAGTGTTTATGGTAATAGGTGGTGTGAATCAAACAAGTAGAAAATATTAAACCTTCATATAAACTTCCTTAATGCAAATTGCTTTTCACACATTGACAATTTTTTGTATTGCCGCCACGGTAATCTCATCCTTGAGATTACCTCAATGGTGGGTAAAAGGTTGGGACGTGGGGCGAGTACATTTGGCATGGGTGATGTTTGTACTTTTTGTGATTGGATTAATTTATTTCCCTTTAAGTTCATTTTGGGTAAAATGCTATTTAACCTCATTATTGTTTGGAGTAGTTTATCATCTAAGAGTAATTTTTCCATTTACGCCATTTCACAAAGTGGAAGTTGAGCGTGCCGAGAAGTCAGATGCTGCCATAAAATTTCTCACTATAAATGTTCGCGAGAAAAATACACAATACCAGCGATTAATTGATTTGTTGAACAAGGTACAACCCGATATTTTCTTATTGACCGAAACCAATCAAGCATGGTATGATGCTGTCATCCATTTAAAAAAACAATATCCATATACTATTTTACGACCCCAAGAGAATTCTTTCGGAATGTTATTTTTTTCAAAGTACCCGCTTATAAATTCTGAAATAAAATTTTTAGTGGAAAAAGATATTCCTTCCTGCCATACGCATATTCAATTTAAGGGTAAAATAATCCAGTTTATAGGATTACATCCACGACCACCTGCACCTTCCAATGAGGCAGAAAATAAAGATATCGAACTGATAAAAATAGCAGGGATGACTAATGAGAATCATTTGCCCACTATTGTAGGTGGAGATTTAAATGATGTAGGTTGGTCAAGAATCACTCAAAATTTTAAACTCATTAGTAGTTTGAAAGATCCGAGAGTTGGACGTGGTTTCTTTAATACTTACAATGCGTTAATTCCTTTATTTAGAGTTCCGATAGATCATTTTTTTATAAGTAAGGAATTTAAATTATTACAAATCAAACGTTTAGAAAAAATTGGAAGCGATCACTTTCCTGTTTTGCTGGAAGTGAATTTGGAAACATAATTATTTTCTAAAATAACAATACAAAAGGATAGAAAATTATTTTTTTCTATCCTTTTTCGATAAAGCATCAGTTTAAAATTTCAATCCTTCACATTGAACATCTTGCCAAGTTCTTCTTTCTAGAATTATAATCCATCATCTAAAGACAATGATTTCCTCCAACTAAAAAATAGCATTTTATGACTTACGAAATGATGTTAGTCTTTGGCATCGTGATTCTTACGATTATTTTGTTTGTTACTGAATGGTTGCCAATTGATGTGATTTCTTTTGGAATTATGGTTACGCTTTTAGTGACTGGGTTGGTAACACCACAACAGGGAATTATGGGTTTCGGAAATCAAGCAACTATGACTATTTTGGGTTTGATGATAGTAGGAATAGGACTAGAACAGAGTGGTGCAATAAAATTACTGGGCAAGCATATTCAAAAATTATTTAATTATCCATTATGGTTAGCGATTACTTTGATGATGTTGATCGTAGCAATAGTATCGGCATTTATTAGTTCTACTGCAGTCGTTATTGTATTCCTCAGAGTTTTTATTGACATTGCTCCCAAGGTAAAAGTTAACCTTTCGAAACTATTGATTCCCTTATCATTTGCTGCTATAATAGGAGGTTCATGTAGTTTGATGGGAACCTCTACCAATCTGATTGTCAATTCTGTAGCAGAAAATTTAGGGCAAGGAAACTTAGCTATTTTTGAATTTTCAGGAGTTGGTGCTATTTTTTTGGTGGTGGCTATTCTGTATATGATTTTTATAGGAATTCGATTAATTCCAGCTCGAGCAAAACAACAAGACATGCTAGAGGAATTTAATGTGGATTATTACCTGACCTTATTAAAGGTGAATGCCAACTCCAAAATGATTGGTAAACCTGTAATTGAAACCAACTTAAAAAATGATGAAGATGTAGAATTATTACGGATTTACCATAGTAATGGTCAGGCAAGATTTCCAACAGATAATGAAATAATCAGAGAAGGCGATCAACTTTTGGTAAAAGGGAATTTGGATAAAATGAAATCTATGTATCATAGTGAAGGAGTTAGTTTTGTTCATCAACAAAAATCAAAGCAAGAATTTGAGCATCAAAAAGAAAATGAGCAAGTGCTTTGTAAAGTATTAATATTACCTAATAGTCGATTGATTGGGGATAATTTTCAAACTGCACAAATCCAAAATAATTTTCAAGCTATTCCATTGGCAATACAAAAGAAAAGACAAATTTTAAAAAGAAAATTTAGTGAAATAAAAGTGGAGATAGGGGATATACTTTTGGTCTCTGTAAATAAGGCAGACTTTCATCGTTTCTATAATTTACCTGATTTTTTAGTGCTACAAGAGTTTGAAGAATTTGATAAAAAGGTTGGGAATAAGTGGGTAGCTATTGGCATTTTAGTGGCTTTAGTTTTACTTGCTGCATTAGGGATTCTACCAATTATGGTGAGCGCATTGACTGGAGCATTTGCGATGGTTATAACCAAGTGTGTGGATATGCAAAGGGCTTATCGAGAAATTAACTGGGGTATTATTTTTCTTCTGGCAGGTATGATTCCGTTGGGTTCTGCCATGAGTAATACAGATGCGGATAGTTTTTTAGCCGAGCAATTTTTATACTTTTTAGGCGAAGGAAGTCCATCTATGGCCATTTCAGCACTTTTTATTTTTACTATTTTGATGAGTGGATTTATTTCTAACAATGCAACTGCAATATTAATTACTCCTATAGCAGTTTCAATTGCAGTTAAGTCAGGACTGGATACAAAACCATTTTTATTAGTAGTAATGTTTGCAGCAAATATGAGTTTCTTTACCCCTATTGGTTATCAAACGAATACGTTGATTTTAAGCCCAGGTAATTATAAGTTTAGAGATTTTGTTTTGGTAGGTGGTATTTTAACTTTGATATTTTGGGCATTGGCAACGGTTGTGATTCCTTGGATTTATTTTTAAAAAAGAGGTTCAAAGTTATTTCGAATAAACGCAATTTTTAGGTTCAAGGTGATTTTATGTGGTTGGTCAAAATAGTTATTGGTTAATAAGTTATTGGTCAAAAACAATAGAAAAATAACGGTATTCGAAATAACTCAATAACCAATAAGGGGGTGTTTATTTAACGGTGTCTTTGAGCTTGTTCTTTTTAGCCGTCGGATGTAAATCCGACTCTCTCGGTCGAATAATATTGATTTTAAAACATTGAAAATCAAGCGTTTAGATCATACGTTTTTTGATGAGAGAGTCGGATTTACATCCCACGGCTAAGAAGAACAAGCTCAAAGACACACATTCATGAACACTCCCCCAATAACTGAATTTATACAACTACATGGATTCATTTTGAACCCCAAAAAAGTAATTCCATTTGATTCTTAAAATGGATAACCCACCGCCAAATTGTAAACAATATTATTCTTCCGCCAATCTCTATTTCCAAAATCAAATCGATCAAACGACCATTGAAACCCTTCATCAAAATAAGCTCTTCTTAACGGTGTTGCAACATCGAGCCGTAGCACAATATATTCAATATCAATTCGCAAACCAATTCCACTACCTATCGCAATTTCTTTCCAAGCAGTATCAAAAGAAAATTTTCGACCAAGCGTTTCATCATCATTAAGTAACCACACATTTCCTGCATCTACAAAAGCCGCTCCTTTGAAAAAGCCTAAGATTGGAAAGCGATATTCTGCGGTCATCTCTAACTTAACATCTCCTGTCTGATCTATAAATTGTTGTTCCACGCCATCTTCAGGTCTGCTTTCACGAGCAAATGAACCTGGGCCCAAATCTCGTATTCGAAATGCACGAATACTATTTGCTCCACCAACAAAAAATTGTTCGATGTAGGGTAGTACTTCCGAGTTGCCATAAGCAAAGCCTGCAGCTGGTGAGAAACGAAATGCAAGTGTATTGTTTTTTATTTTTTTATAAAACCGAACATCGGCTTCAATCGAAGTGAACTGAGCAAATGGAGATTGGAAAAGTTCATATTGATTGTTAGTGTTTTTGGAAATGTCAAAAGTGTTTGCAGCAAGCTGTAGCATGTTACCTGATGTTCTAATATTTCCCTTAAAAAACCAATAATCTTTAGTGATATCGGGCGATTGATTTGTGAAAATATAAGTATAATCTAGCCCTGCGATAAAGGAATTTTGGAAACTATTGGTCAGTCTTGGAATTGCATTTGTTAAACTGTCGAACCTGCTAGTCCTATTCAATATTTGAACCCGATTGATACTAATGGGGTAGAGGGTATGTTGTTTTTCGGCAGTCTCTTTCCATTGATAACCTAATTTTAGGTTGGTAGAGTTGATACTATATAAAGAAACTCTTCGTTGAAAATTATTACCGACTGATAGGGTAGTACGAGGTACAAATAATCCTGAATTGGGCTTGATTTTAAAAGGTAAAATAAATCGAGGCGCAGCTAATCCTACTTCCACATTCAAATCCATCGTATTAATAAAAGATAAATTACTACCTATTTGAGTTTCGACTCCTCCTGAAATAGAGGATGAAAAGGTAACGGCTTTTTTTAATAAATTTTTATGCCGATAAGTGGCTGATGCGCCCACTCCATAAAAATTACCTGTACGATTATTTAATTCAAAATTGGCAGAGATATTCTGATTGAAATTAGGAGTGAGATAAATATTTCGATTTAATATGGGATTGATGGAATCACCTTGTCGTTCATATTTTAAATTAACAAACTTAAATATTCCTAAATCTAACAAATGACTTACGGAAGTACTTTGTAGGTCTTTGACAACGACATCTCCTTCATTTTGCAAGATCATTCGATCCAAGACTTGATGTTCAATTAAGTGATGGTCTTCGATAATCGTAATATCATCTTTAAATTTTATGGTATCTTTTTGGGTTGTAAAAGTATTGTTGGAAAGGTCGTAGTTTGGATAAATAGTAGTACTGCCCAAACGATATTTTTGATGTGGTTTTCCGTTTGCAACTGGTTTTACTTTGATATAAATGTCTGCAACAAACCTTTCTGGTAAGGTGTCCACAAAATAATAAATATAGCTGTCATTAAAATCAAGATACCCCTGCTGTGCGGCAATATTACTAAGTCTAAGCCGCTCTTGTGTCATTAATAATTCTGAATAATAATCTCCTTTTTGAATTAGACTTTTTTCTTGATTTTTCCGAATGAGCCTGCCAATAGTTGTGGAATCACTAGGCATAAAAATATCATTTATCTTATGTTGTCCTTTGGTCAAGATAAGATAAGTCATTTCAATTTTTTTACCTTTTACTGTAGTATCGACTTCAATATCCGACCTAAAAAAACCATTATCTTTTAATAGTTTTTTCATACGAAGCCTATTGATAGCTTGAACTTTTTCATCGTAAATCGCTGGAGCTTGACCAAAATTTCGTTGCATCCATTTTCTAAACCCTTTTTCTTTTTTTGACTTTTCTCCCCATTGATAAATTTTTAAAGGGAGTTTGAATAGCCCTGTATTGGGCTGTGGTTTTACGACAGCATTTAGTTCTGCTTTAAATGCTTGTTCATTTTTAGTTTGTTCTTTTTTCTTATATTTTATAGTGGTCTTGGTGATGAGCAATTCATCATCTTTTAGGTTTTTTGTTACATTACAACTAGACAAAAAACAAAATAAAATCACCAAAAAAATAAAGTATTTTACTTTCATTTATCTTTCTTTTTTTTCCCTCCAAATGATTTGCTTACCGAAATTCCCGCTCCAGTTTTGACGGAATTTTCTTCATTTAAAACATCATAATCGCTTCGTCTAAATACTTTTAATAAATAATTTCCTGAATCCGTTAACTTGTATTCCAAAACAAAATCACCAGCAACTTGAGAAAATCCAGCAGATTGAGAAGTGGAATTTAAATCAAAATTGCCACCAGCTTTAAAACTTAATCTATTATTAAATTGCTTAGTTACACCGATGCCCACTTCCGTTACGGTAGCTCCTGCGCCTTCGTTTGCGTATTGTGATTTGTAGGAGTTTAAGTCAAAATTGATTTGAACACCCTTGATATATTTATCTGCGATTTGGTTTAATTGTTTGGAAACAAATTTACTGACGCTACCTAAAACAACTGATTCACCTGTATCAGTAAAACCAGCTGAGCCGCTTGATGCAATAAATCCATTGAATAAAATTAATCCGAAAACTTGCTTGTTTAACTCATTAGGGTTCGATTGGAGTTCAGCTAGTTTTCTTTGGATTTCACTACTCAAAATTGAACCCTCTGATTCAGGAATTTCAATATTAAAATTTAATTCGGGAGCGGCAATATTGCCCGTTATTTTCATAAGGACATCTACTTTTTGTCGGCGTTGAGCAGAATTTGTTTCTGACTCTGAAAGGGTAGTCTCGTTACTCACTAATTCATAAGGAGTGGCTTTGGTAGAGTATTTTGTAGTAATATTGAACCTTGCATTGAGTGGGTCGCCATTAAAATCAACAGTCCCTCCTTTTACAATTTCAAAATTTCTTTTGACCAAATCCGTATAAGAAAATCTGTATTGTCCAGATTGAATAATATAGGAACCAAAAATATCTACTAGACCACTTGGCAAAAGATTGATTAGCATATTAGAATTACCTCGACACTCTAATTGATCTCCTGTGATAGGATCTACGATAACTCTAAAAATAGCATCATCCGTTAACTCCAAATTTAATCTGACCTCAGCAGGTAAGGCATTCTCAACTTCATAGACTATCTGTTTTTCTCCTTCTGTTTCTTCTTGATAAGTATCAGGATTTCCGAAAATAATAAAGGTCTCTTCCAAAAAACTGTCCTCCTCGGAGAATGCAGAAACATTCAATTCTGAACCTGCCAATGTTTTTGCTTTTACATCAATTATGGGTTGCTCTACTGGCCCTTGAATATTGGCATTGGCACGAAGGAAAAGTTTCCCATAAAATAATTCATTGTCTTTGGATTCTGTATTTAAAAAAGTAAACTGAAGGGTGTTCATATTGATGTCGAGCTTCATATCAGAAAAGAAGTCATGCGTTATTTTTCCACTCAAGGTTGCTTTGTCATTTCGTCGATCCAATAGTTGAAGTGTTCCAAGGTTGATTGCTGAGTTGTTCAACTCAACTTTACCTTCATTGATCGTATAACGAGTTTTTGTGAAATCAATGACAGTACTGATTTGATTTAGATTAATTCCACCATTGATTTGAGGTTTTTCTGGAGTACCTTGTAAAGAAATTTTTCCATTAATGGTACCTTTACTTTGACTGAAAACACCTATCATAATTGGATCTATTAACCTAAGTTCAAGAGATTGAATATTTGAATTGACATTATATTTTTGTGTGCCAAAATTGTAATCACCGGTAATGTTCATGTTATTTAAACCTCCTTTTAACAATACATTTACATTGATGTTTTGTGTATTAATCGGATTGTCCAAGTCAACAGAAAATTCACCTACTATCTCTTCATTGAGCGATAAATTAGGAACAGTTAGATCAGCGGTATAATGTAAATTTTTAAATGGATCAATGACTTTGAGTTGTCCATTTAGTAATCCTGAAAAAGATGTATTTTCAATGTTAGCAATTTTAGAAAGCTCTTTTATTTGAAAGTTTTCAAAAGAGATTTCGATAGGAGGGACTGGTTTTGAATTTTTTCCCGAAAGACTATGAATGCCCATTGACTGATTTTCGTAACTAAATATAAGTTCGTTAATTTTTAAAAAATCATTCCCAAAATTAATGGAGTTATTATTATCAATTGTCCAGTTGATGTTGTTGGCAATCATATCTTCCTCAAATTTTAGAAGATATCCTTCTTCCGAATTTGTCATTGTCGCTGCAATATCTAATATCTTCTCAATGGTATCATTTTCTACATCTAGACTTAGATACATGCTGTCATTGAGCATTTTATTTTTTACAATAATTTGCTTGGTAGAGATACCATTTGTGATTTCTAAGTTGTTGACTGTCAGGTTGTTAAGAAGCTCTTCTGTATTGCCATTGGATTCCCAGTTGATTGATTCTGCACCTATTCCGTTCATCAATATTTTTTGAATACTCACACCTGCTGTCATGGTTTTTTCTATTGAATTAAAGGTGGCGGTGAGCCGAGCATTTTCCATGAATTCCAACTGTGGTGCAAATAATGAAATCGGCTGGGCATCTTTTACATCAAATAATAACTCAAATTTTTGTGGCTTTTCGATGTCATTAAATTTGATCAATTTCTGTTCAGGAGAAAGCCAATCATCCAAAGGAAAATAATCATTGATATAAGCTAACACTAAATCATACATTTCATCAAAATCATAATCACCTTTTACTTCTCCTGTCAAAAAAGAAGATTTGAAGGTTAATTTTCTATTGTTGATAGCGGCATTGTCAGCAATGATTGCTATAGTGTCCGTTTTAAATTTTTCATTATTACTTTTGATATAAAAATCAGTTAGATTTATTTTTCCATCAAAATCATTTAATTTTTTTCCACTAAAATTCATGTCCATTTTAGTATGAAAACTAAGTTCGTCTTCTACTAGATTGAGTTGATGCAAGTTTAAAGTGTCCACCATCATCGTAAATTGGTAAACGGGTTTGTCTGTATTAAAACTAATTTTTCCGTCAAAATCTACCTTTGCATTGGGATCTTTTAAATCTAGTTTTCCTGTAAAAACGCCTTCTTGTAACAATCCATCTACAAGTATATCATTGTAGTTATAATTTGTATATTCTAAATTTTCGATACTCATTTTTAAGTCTGCATTCATACTATCCAATGCAAAGCCATCTCCTTTTAGTTCTGCTTTTAAAGTGACTTCGCCGACTTGCAAACTATCGCCTAATAATTTTCCTAGTTGAAAAGCATTTAATCGAATATCTCCTTTGTAATCTGCTGTAGAATAATCTTCATTAAAATTCATAAGGATGTCACTTTCCAAAATTCCCAATTTTGTATTTAATTTTCCAGCTAAATCAAAATTAGTTAGAGTTCCTGTAAACTGACCTTGGTAACTTATTTTTCCTAAGCTGTCTAAAACATCAGGAAGCCCCTCTGGCGAAAAGCCCTCCAAGTCATCTGCAATTGTGTAAAGTTCTTTTATAGATAAATTTAGATCAAGATTTTCCATTTCGGGTAATCCTAGGATCGTACCCGTAATATCAAAACCTGTATTTGCATCTGTCCTCAAAACAAGTTCTTCTACTTTTAGATTTTTTAAACTCCCTTTCATCTTACCATTAAGATTAAATGTTCCGAATTTTTTTAAGCCTTCGGGTAGCGTCACATCTTTTAGAATTGAATTTGCTTTATCATAAGAGGTTGACAGTTCTTGGAGTGTCAGGTCAAAATTCAACTGATCGATGTCAAGTGCATTTTGAACCATTCCGTTAATATTTAGGATTAAGGCATCCTCGACTTGGAATTGTAATGATTGTGCATTGAATTGATTTAGAGTTCCTGCAATATTTCCATTTATTCGAGTTGATCGATTAGTGGACAAATCCAAAAAAGGGATTTCGCCCATTGCGGAGACCAAATGCCCAAGGTCTTCAGAACCTATTTTTGTTTTGGAAAAGTTGACCGTAAAAGCAATGTTATTTAAATTGTCAGTAAGATCAGAGAAGTTATTAAATTGGAGATTAGTCGAGTTATTAATTTGACTATTAGGTGTATTTAACTTGAGGTTTTTTAAAGAGATTTGTTGAGGAGTCATAGCGATTTTCACTCCAAAATCTTTTAAATGAAATCCACTTTTTTCTTGAATAGAAATATTTTGAAGGAGTGCGTTGAGTTGATTTTTTTCCCAAATAAAATCTCTTAGATTTAGTTGTATTTTTTTTAAGGCAATATCTTTAGGATTTAAGATTCCTTTTTTTTCAATCGTATTTTTTTCTTGGAAAAGTATATTTGAATTTTCTATTTTTAAATCATTTGATAATATATCCCAGCCTGTGTAAGGGAAGGTTAGGGGAGTTGATTTGTTAGTAACTAATTGATTATCAGTACTTTGTGGTTTGATTTCGTTTTCTTGTACGATTTCTATTATAGATTTACTGAGTACGATTTGATTAAATTCTAGTCGCTGATTTTCTATATCCATTAGCTCTAATCCTACCGAAAAATCTCCTACAAGGGTTGCTATATTGATCCCTCCGTATTCATCATTCATATTGAATTTGACTTGTTGTAACAATACATTTTCAATATTAAATTCCCAGGCTTTGGCGGTTGTATCTTTTACCTCCTTTGGATCAGTTGAGGAAAAGGCTTCTATTAAAAAATTATAATTAAAAAGAGAATCTGTCTGAGGTCGGGAGAGTTGCACAACGGCATTCTTTAAGTTGATTTGGCTAAGTTGAATTTTGCTATCTAAAATGGAAAGTAGTCCAATAGTCGCATCTAGCTCCGAGGCAAAAAGTAAAGTATCTTGTTTTTGATCTTCGATGAAAACATCTTTGAGTACTATTGTTTTGAAAAAATCAATATCTACTTTTCCAATACTTACTTTGGTGTCGAGCGTTTTGGAAAGGTTATTAGTTATCTGTTGAACTACTTTTGTCTGTACTGCTGGAAATTGTAAAGCAGCCCAAGCCACAACAAAGACTAAGACTAAGATTAGAAATAGAACTCCAATCCATCGGACTACTTTTTTTAGTATTAGCATAAAATCATATGGCAGCGGAGCTGCAATTAATAATTAATAATTGTCGAATACCGTGAATGTCCAAAACTCTGTTTTTTTTTGTTCCCGATTTTCGGGATTACAAGGATGTGGTATAAAGATATGGTACTCTGCCCGATGGTTTTTTAGATGTCGTCCCTCTGGGACTCGAATGAATTAAATTGAGATTATATCTACCGATATTTTGTCCCTCTGGGACTTTTGCAATGGAGAAAGTCTCAAAGGGGCGAAATATTGGTAGAAATTATAGTTCAAAAAATAATTTTTAAGTCCCAGAGAGAGGGCATCTGAAAAACTATCGGGTAGAGTAAAGATATGGTAATATCTCATTTATTAATTTTTATTGAACAAATCCTTATATCATTTTGTATCAAAAAAATATCCCAAAACTTGATTAAATCATTGCTCAAATTTTGGGATAAAAAATCTAAGACTAGATTTTAGAAAACCAAAACTGGTATCTTAGATTGAAGGATTAGTCGTTCAGAACTATCACTATTAAATACTCTTTCGAAAAAGGAACTGCTTTGATGTTCGATTGCTAGCCAGTCTGCATTGACATTTTTGGCGAGCTGTTCGACAACGTCATCTGTAGAGTTCTCTGTAAATACTTGATGAAAAGAAATATTTTTGTAGCCTAAAGAATCCTCAAAAAGAGTTATCAATTGAGTGTGCTTTTTGATTTGTTCTTCATTTTCTTTTTCCGAAATCATAACAATACTCACCTCAGCATTTAGGTCTTTAGCAATCTTGTTGAGCAATAAAATGTTGTCTAGTTGTTGATCTTCAATATCCATTACATACAAAATACTTTTGACGTCTTTCCAAAAATAACTTTCTGGTAAGACTAAAACAGGAGCTTTTATTTCCTCAGCTAACTGTGTTTCATAGGTTCCAAACCATTCATGTAAAGTTGTTAATTCACTATTTCCCTCAACGAGAACCATGTAAGGATTTTCCTTATCAGTTTTGTTAATAATGTTTTCAATGGAGTCCCCACTATCGACGGTGTAAGAAATATGTGGATAAATACTTAATGCTTCCTCCATAAAAGATTCTATCTTTTTTTCTGTTGCGGTTTGGGCATCATTAATATTTGGATTTGGGATGGTTGCACCAACAATTGAGATAGGCTCTGAGATTATTGGAACTGCTGCAACACCATACACAATAGCTGGTCTATCTAATCGTTTGGCCAGATTGCTTCCATAGGTTGTAACTGCATTAGGTATTTGAGCATGGTTAAGCGCGATAAATATTTTTTCGTTTTTCATTCTTTTTATCTTTTAAAAATTCTTAATTCATTTTTAGATTCCAAGATCTAGATCTAACCTTTCTCTTATATTTTTTAGAAGGTATTCTTTATTCTCGGGTACGAGGATTTCATAAACTACATATTTATTGCCTCGGTTAAATAATTTTTGGTAAACTGATTTTCCATTTGTTTTATAAGAAATATTATAAAATTCAGGGGTGATAATTTCGTATTTGAAACTGACATCACATTTGTAATTTGGGTTTTCTTCAATCAAATCATTGTATAACTTCCAAGAATCTCTTCCCTTTACATCATGATTTCCTTTGACAGTTACAACGACATCATTATCATCTGATGATAGCTTAACACCATCCTTGATAATTTTTTCATTGGAAAGAATATCAGCAGGATATTCCAAACAAAAAAAATAATCCATATTGCAATACTCTGCGTCAAATGTAATTTGCTGAGTGCTGTTTGAAGTATTTTTTTCGAATGATGTAAATGCAAAAAGTAAAGAAAAAAGACCTAATGTAAATATAATGTTACGCATACAATGTTATTTATGAATATTAATTCCTAATGGAAATCAGAAAATAAAATAATGATGTTAGTTATTCAGTATTGACTATACAGTAATTTCACGGGTCAAGATCTTTTGAAACCAACGAATTATGAGTTAAGATATTTATCAGAGATTGGGATGTCCCATTTTTACTATAAAGTATAACAGCGGAAAATGTTCAGGTGATTATTGTAAAAATGAAAGACAGATTTTTAGAAAAGAAAAGTAATTGTATCTAAGGAAGTAGGAATTAAATAACCTACCCGTATGAAGAGATTATTTTTTAATATGAGGAAATGAAAAAATGAAGGCATACCCTTCGGTACGGCTTCATTTTTTCATGAAATCATATTGAAAAAGAAGCCTTCAGATGGGTAGGGTATTTATTTCCTACTCCCTTATGCCAGATCTTTTTTTGACTACAAAATTCATTGCACATATGCCAATTTACTTTCCTGAAAATACTGGCTTTTCAAGATACGTACCACCTTATGGTTCTTCAGGAAAAGTAATGAGAGGAGCTCGCTTACATATGTCTGGAGCGATCATTGTTGGAGTTGGTTATCGCTTTTGAATATCGAATTCTTTTGAATATTCGATAGTTCCCTTTCCTTTGTTTTACTTCAACAAATATGATCGCTCTAAACTTTTCCGATTGGGATTAGGTAAATAAATTCCAATATAAAATTGAACGTTGTTCACCTGTCTATTTCCAGTAAACAAAACTTCACAAGCAGGAGGAGGCAATGCGCATTCTCTAGTTTCAAAAAATCCCAAATCAGTAAGATGATAAGCTACTCCAATCTTAAATATTCCCCCCTTGGGAATCCATCCCAATGAGGCTCTGTAGAAAAATTTATTTCTACGATTAGTAGGTTCATGGTGTACAGATTTTTGAGAGGGAAAATAATTATTGATAAAGCCTACTGTATTTTTTATCCATAAATTTTTAGTTTGTATTCGATAATCGACTCCAAACCCATTAAACTTATCATTAAAATTTTCCCAAGAAGAAGTACTTGTAAAACTGACTCCTACTCCACTTAAAGTAGTGAACTGATAACCAAAGCCAATATTAAAATTAACAGTTGAAGATGAAACTGGTAGAAACATTCCACCTACATCAAGATAAGGAGATTGAACTTGCGCTCTATAAAAAATGGGAGATCGGCTATAGTCTTGCGCATAGAAATGAGGGAGGGAAAATGCAAGGAGGAAAAAAACGATTAAAAAATATCTAAGTCTCATAGTGTTTTAATATAAAAAAGTCATCAAGTGAAAACATCACTTGATGACAATTTAAGACTTTATAAGGAGAATATCTATCCTAAGACTTTACTTTCTTTAACATATGGCTGACGATACAATCGCTCACCTGTTGCAGAATGGAAAGCATTGGCGATTGCTGCTCCTGCAGGTGGAAGTGTAGGTTCGCCTAGCCCTGTTGGAGATTTTCCATTGTTGACATAATGTACTTCAATCTGTGGAGCCTCTGGCATTCTTATCAAACGGTATTGATTAAAATTATCCATACTTGGTTGACCATTTTCAAAACCAAAATCACCAAACATCGCATGTCCAATTCCATCAATCACTCCTCCCTGAATCAAATTAGTTGCTGCCAATGGATTGATAACTAAACCACAATCCACCACACAAGTTACTTTATCTACTTTTGGTTTATCATCCACCATTGTGACATGAGCAACTTGCGCCACATAAGTATTGTGCGAATAATAGGCACTAAATCCTAAATGTGAACCACTTGCTTTATTGTTCCAACCCGATTTGTCTCTTGCCATTTTGATGGCTGCAATAAAACGATCAGGTTCGTAATTACCTTTTGGCATTAATCCCTTTTTCGCTACTTTGAGTTTTTCTTCATCCTTAATTTCCTCTTCCAATTTTGCATGTTGATCGTAAACTTTTTTCGCTTCCGCTAAAAGTTCCAAACGCATCTCGATAGGATCTTTTCCTATTTTTTGAGCCACTTCATCTAAAAAACATTGCTCAGCAGAAGCTAGGAAATTGGTGTAAGGTGCCCGCCATGCACCAGTTGTAATATTACTTTCTATTTTATGATTATCCACTTGATAATTTGCAATAGCACTTGCAGGGAAACTCTGTGCTAACGATGCCCACATATTATCATTAACTGCCGCTTCGATTAAATGATAACCCGTAATTTTTTTATCCTTGATTGCTGCACGTAATTTATAATGAATAGCAGGGCGATAAGTTCCACCTGCCATATCATCTTCTCTCGACCAAATTAATTGAATAGGCGCACCTGCAACTTTCGATATTTGCGTAGCGTCCATTACAAAATCACCAAATAATCGTCTTCCAAAACCTCCCCCCATCCGAGTCATTTTTAAATCAACTTTAGCATAGGCTTTTTCTTCGGCAGCCTTTTTTGCTTCTTTGTCTTCAGGATCAAATTCATCTATCCATCCCAACATTTTCACTACTCGATCTCTTGACCAAGCAGGTGTTTGAACAGGCCCGACTAATTCTACTTTGTCCGCCTGAACATGCGCAAAGAAGTTCATTGGCTCCATACAATTATGAGGTAAAAACGGAGATTCAAATACTTTTTCAATCACTTCATCCGCTTCCGCAAATGCTTTGTTAGGATCACCATCTTTTCTTACTGATTTTTTTGCAGTACTGTTGACTAGTCTTGTCAAATCAGCTTTATGGTTCGTCGTATTTTCAAGAGGCGTATCTTCTTGCCAAACTGCTTT
Source organism: uncultured Saprospiraceae bacterium (assembly GCA_937918905.1). Lineage (GTDB taxonomy): Bacteria > Bacteroidota > Bacteroidia > Chitinophagales > Saprospiraceae > CAJQQY01. The sequence goes on along the minus strand of CAKZSH010000009.1, from coordinate 22,853 downwards.
TAAGGCTTTCTTCCCTTTCATCGCAGCCCAAGTCGAAGTGGCAACTACGGCAACTTTATCAACTGTTCTATCTGGCCCTTGTCTAAGTGGTAAGTTAATTTTATAAACCCCTTTTACCCCTGCAACTTTTAACGCTTCCGAATCATCAACTGATTTTAGTTTTTGACCAAAAGCAGGTGGACGCAGTACTGTTGCGTACAACATCCCTTCTCGTTTGGTATCAATTCCAAACAAAGGTTTACCCGTAATGATATTATCAATATCAACATTGCTACGATCAGTACCAATGATTTTATAATCTTTAGCCTCTTTTAAAACTACATCTTCCTCCTTGGGAACATCCATCGTAGAAGCAGCTTTTGCTACTGCTCCAAAAGTCAATTTATCTCCTTTCCCATTAGAAATCACACCTTCTGAAACGGAACATTCCGAAGGGTCAATTTCCCATTCTTTAGCCGCAGCGTTGACCAACATTCTTTTTGCAGTTGCTCCAGCCATTCGAAGACTTTTCCAACCATGACGAATAGATTGACTTCCACCAGCTACTTGTCGAGAGAACCAGTCATTAAGTCCTGCTTGTTCTACAACAACGTCCTCCCAACTCACATCCAGTTCCTCTGCAATAATCATTGGCATCGACGTTTTTACATTTTGACCAATTTCAGGATTTGGAGAAAAAATCGTCACCAAACCATTGTCCCCAATTTTTAAAAATGCATTGATATCATACCATTCTTTAGGCATAACTTTGACAGGTCGAACATCTTGAGGAGAATTACAAGAGCTCCAATTAAATCCCAACATTAAACCTCCACCAGTTGCAGCAGATAATTTAAGGAAGGAACGACGATCGAATTTGTATTTTTTCTTTACCATTATTTTTAATTTAAAAATGAATTTAATGAAGGGGTTTGGATTATGGATTCAAAATTATGGATTCAAGATTATTCGAAATCCATAATCATTAATCCATCATCTTGAATCAAATTTTAGCAGCAGTTTTGATTGCAGCTTTAATTCGATTATAAGTTCCGCATCTACAAATATTTCCACGCATAGCAGAATCAATATCTTCATCAGAAGGGTTTGCATTATTTTTTAGCAATGCAGCCGCGTTCATAATTTGACCTGCTTGACAATAGCCACATTGAGGCACATCATGTTGCCGCCATGCTTCTTGCAAGGGGTGAGATGCATCTGCCGAAAGCCCTTCAATAGTTGTAATTGATTTTTCGCCAATAGCAGAAATTGGTAAAGAGCAAGATCGCATAGCTTCGCCATCTACGTGTATGGTACATGCTCCACATTGAGCAATTCCACAACCATACTTGGTGCCCACTAAGCCAACTGTATCCCGCAAAACCCAAAGCAAAGGAGTATCCGAATCTGCTTCTATGGTTTGCGATTTTCCATTGATGTTTAGAGTGTAAGTTGCCATAAGATTGAATTTTTTATTTTAGTTTTTATTTGCCAAAATAATTAAAAAAACGCAGAAGTAGGAACGAGGCATTTATAATTTACAAGTTGTTAACATGTGATTAGTTAACGCATCTCTTCATGTAAATTTTCAGAAAAGAAACAAAATTTAAAAAGCGAATTAAAAATATATTTAATCTTTTGATTATCAGTAAGTTGCACCTCAATCAACCCTTGTTTTTTATATAAAATATTTCAATAATATAAAATCATATATTGTAAAATCAAACCTACTAAAATTTATATATGTGAATTGTTTAAATATTCAGAATAAATTTTGTAGTTTAGCAGACAGTTTTAGGTCTCACCTTTTCAGAAGACAGAATTCTAAATTTCCGATTTAAGTATTAAAGTATAGATGATTTATTAGTAAGAATATCCTTAGTATGAATTTGATAGATAAGTAATTCTACCAAATTCCATATGTGAGAAATATTCAAAAAGGCGATTTGCAATGATCCATTGCAAGGGTAATTGCTGTTGAAATATATCAGAGCATATTTTATAACAATAGTTTTACATTTTTTTAAATATAAATCATTTTCTAACTCTCAATAAAAATAATATGAAAGCCAAATTTACAACTTTCCTTTTCGTTTTATTTTCTTTATGTAGTTCCAATATGTTTTCACAATTATCCGCTGGTAGTACTGCTCCCAATTGGACTATTGTAGATATTGACGGGAATTCCCATACGCTGTATGATTATCTGGATGCTGGAAAAACAGTTGTCTTAGATTTTAGTGCGACATGGTGTGGGCCTTGTTGGAGCTATCATCAATCACATGTACTTGAAGATCTTTATGTACAAAAAGGGCCTGGTGGAACAGATGAAGTCATGGTCATATCCATAGAGTCGGATTTGAGCACCAATCTTGATTGTATTTATGATCTTCCAGGATGCAACAGTTCTACATGGGGAGATTGGACAGTAGGAGTTACCTACCCAATTGTTAATCTAACTTCCAGTAATGGCCCAGGGGTTGGAAATGCTTATAATATCAATTTTTACCCAACACTTTACAGCATTTGTCCTGATCGAAAAGTTTATGAAGTCGGTCAGCCTCCATTGTCTACTTGGATCAATTGGATTTCCAGTTGTACACTTGAAGGATCAGGAGCTGTAACTGCTAATGAAAATTGCTTTGGTGATTTAACAGGGCAAGTCGATGTTACAAGTTCTGGAGGATGGGGAACAAATAGTTTCTTGTGGAGTAATGGAGCGACAACTGAAGATTTGATTGGTGTAGGTGCAGGGACATATAATTTGACCGTAACTGAAGGGCAAGGACACTTTGTAGAATTAGGCCCTTTTGTAGTTGACGGTCCTGCTACACCTGTAGAGATTGCCGTAAGTAATGTCAATAATGTAAGCTGTGCTGGACAAGGTAATGGTTCGATTGTAACCTCCACGATGGGTGGAGTATCTGGTGGTTATCAGTATATGTGGAATACAGGATCAAGTAATCCTAGTCTTTCAGGACTTGCAGGTGGAACCTATACTTTAACAGTAACAGATCTTAATGGATGTACAGATGTGGAAAGCGCAGTAGTTGTCGAACCTCCTGTATTGACTTTATCGAACACGACTACTCCTGAAAATTGTTTTCAAGGAGATGGAACACTTAGCCTAAGTGCAGGTGGTGGTAGCGCAGGCTATTTATATAATATTGGAAATGGGCCAACGCCTACTAGTACTTTTAATAACCTTCAAGCAGGAACTTATGTAGCGACTGTGACGGATAATAATGGATGTACAGAAGTTACAACTGGAATCGTAGCGGCAAGCCTACCTCCAAACTCAAATGGTGGCCCTAATGAAACTGTTGATTGTATTAATACACAAGCAGTATTAGATGGAACAGGTTCTGCATCAGGTGGTTTTATCGTTTATAACTGGACTACCGTAAATGGTAATATAGTTTCGGGAGGAACTACCATGACACCTACTGTAGATGCAGCTGGAACATATACTTTAACAGTAACTGATCAGTTAACGGGATGTTCTTCTTCTGATAATGTAGATGTAGTTGGAAATTATGTTTTACCAAATGCAAATGCAGGGCCAAGCCAAAGTATTGATTGTGCCAATAATCAAGTCACTTTAAATGGTTCTGGATCTTCTTCAAGTGGTAGTATTTCCTATTTATGGACAACGACTAATGGAAATATTGTTGGAGGTGAAACTACTCCCAACCCTCTTGTAAATGCAACAGGTTCTTATACACTTATCGTAACTGACAACACAACAGGATGTTCTGAAACTGATGATGTTGTAGTTCTTGGAAATACAACTGCACCTACTGCTAGTGCAGGCCCTAATGGATTAATTGATTGTAATGCTAATGTAATTACTTTAGATGGTACAGCGTCTTCTTCGGGAGCTGTTTTTAGTTACCAATGGACAACGACTACTGGAAATATTACTGGAGGTTCAACTTCGCTTACTCCAACTGTAGATGCTTCAGGTACTTATACATTAGTAGTAACAAATAGTTCTAATAATTGTACTTCAGAATCTGAAACTCAAGTAACTATTGATAATACTCCTCCAAATGCCAATGCGGGTAATGGTGCAGAATTAAGTTGTTCAACAACTTCTGTTACTTTGGATGGTTCAGGTTCAAGTGGAGGAAGTAATTTAAGTTACCAATGGTTTGACAATAGCAATAATTCTATTTCAAATAATGTAACAGTTGATGTTAACAATGCAGGAAATTATTCCTTAGTAGTAACTAATAATGATAATGGTTGTGATGCGACTTCAAGCGTAACTGTAACTATAAATAATACTGCGCCTACGGCAAATGCAGGAAGTAGTGGAGCATTAAATTGTAATTCAACTTCTGTTACCTTAAACAGTAGTGGTTCTTCAAATGGTGCTTATTCGTGGTTTGATTCCAATGGAACTAACATTGGAAATGGAGCAACTGTAGATGTTACGAATGCTGGAGATTATGATCTTGTGGTTACAGATAATAACAATGGATGTACTGCTGTTACTACTGTAAATGTAGTTGCAAATACAAATGCGCCTACGGCAAATATCGCTCCTCCTGCAAGTATCACTTGTACAAACGGAACGGTTAATTTAGATGGTAGTGGTTCTTCTAGTGGAGGTAATTACGCTTACGAATGGTTTGATTCCAATGGAAGTTCTATTGGAATGGGCACTAATATTAGTGTAAATGCAGGCGGTGATTATTCATTGGTTGTAACTGATCTTGACAACGGATGTACTGATTCAAATACTGAAACTGTAAATGTAGAAGCTGTACCACCTGTTGTTAATGCAGGATCAGGCGCAACATTAGATTGCAACAATACCAATGTAACTTTAGCAGGAAGTGGATCTTCTCCAAGTGGAAATGTTTCCTTCGAATGGTTTGATTCTAATGGAAATTCAGTAGGAACTACTGCACAAGTAAGTGTATCTACTTCTGGAACATATAGCTTAGTAGTAACAGATACAGGTAATGGTTGTTCTTCATCTGAAGATGCAATTGTTGATGAAAATTATGCAGCACCTACTTCCAATGCTGGAAATGCTGGACAATTAGATTGTACCAATACATCTGTAACTTTGGATGGAAGTGGTTCTTCTTCAGGTACGGAATTTAATTACAATTGGGTAGATAATAATGGTAATAGTATCGGTACAGGAGTTACAGTTAGTGTTTCTACAACGGGTGATTATAACTTAATCATAACGAATACAACTAATGGTTGCGAAAGTACTTCGACTGTTTCTGTTACTGAGAATATTGCAGAGCCTACGGCAAATGCAAATAGTGGTGGAATCTTAGATTGTAATGTAGGGACAGTTACTTTGAACAGCAACGGTTCTTCAACTGGAACTTACGAATGGTTTGATGTTACTGGTGCAAGTATTGGAAATGGAGCAACTGTTGACGTATCAAATGCAGGTGAATATAGTTTAGTAGTTACAGATACCAATAATGGTTGTACTGCTTCAACTCCTGTTTCTGTTGCATCAAATACAACTGCACCTTCGGCAAGTATCGCACCTGCAGGAAGTCTTGATTGTGTAAATACTAGTGTAGACTTGGATGGTACAGCATCTTCTTCAGGTACTAATTTCTCCTACGAATGGTTAGATGCTAGTGGAAATCCAGTTGGAACAGGAGCAATTATTACTGTTTCGGCAGGAGGTGATTATACATTAGTTGTTACGGATTCTGATAATGGTTGTACTGCTTCTGCATTGGAAACAGTAGTCGTTGAAGCATCCTTACCTTCTGTAAATGCAGAAGCAGATGGTTTTTTAACTTGTAATAATAATAATGTAAACTTAACTGGTTCTTCTAATACAGGAGGTGTTTCCTTCGAATGGATAGATCCTAACGGAGTTTCACTAGGCAACTCACCTAACATCAATGTGTCAATTGCTGGAACTTATAGTTTTGTAGTAACAGATAATGACAATGGATGTGCAGCGACTTCAAATGTAGTAGTAATTGAAGATACAACAGAACCAACAGTTACTCTTGGAAATGCAGCACAACTAGACTGTAACAATTCATTTGTAACTCTTGATGCAAGTGCTTCTTCTGCTGGTGCTAATTTTGCTTACCAATGGCAAGATGGAACTGGTGCAAATATAGGAACTGGTGCAACTGTAGATGTTTCCGATCCTGGAATTTATAGTTTGATTATTACCAATACTGAAACAGGTTGTGAAGCTTCTAATAATGTTGAAGTGGCTTTAAATATAGAAGCTCCTAATGCAGCAGTTACTTCTAATACTTCTACATTAACTTGTGCTACTACTACAGCAGTTTTAAATGCATCTAGTTCTTCAACTGGTTCAAATATTAGTTACCAATGGTCAGATAGCAATGGTGCATCTCTTGGTACAGGTATCACCGTAGATGTTTCTAATCCTGGAGAATATAACTTGATGGTTACTAATAATGACAATGGATGTGCAACTACTTCGAATATTATCATTGACGAAAATACGGAAGCACCACAAGCTGAAGCAGCTTCTTTAAATGCTTTAGATTGTACGAATACTTCAACAGTATTAGATGGATTCGGATCATCAACAGGTGCTCAATTTTCTTACCAATGGCAAGATGTCAATGGTGCTATTTTAAGTACAGATATATCAACGGAAGTGAGTACCGCAGGAGTTTATACTTTCAATGTATTGAATGGAGACAATGGATGTTTTAGTTCTGCAAGTGTAGAAGTAATTGCTTTAGCAGACATTCCAGTTGCAAATGCAGGTATTTCTGGTATATTGAATTGTAATACAACTTCATTAATTTTAGATGGAGGAGCTTCATCCACAGGTAGTGAATTCTCTTACGAATGGACTACAACTAATGGAGCAATCGCAGAAGGTGGTACAACTTTAAATCCTACTGTAATTGCAGCAGGTGAGTATAGTTTATTGGTAACTAATACTTCAAATGGATGTACTGCAATCTCTGAAATTACCGTAACTCAAACTCCTGAATTAAGTGTAGAATTAGGAAATGTAACTTCAATCAATTGCTTCGGTGAAATCAATGGTGGAGCAAGTGTTGCTGTTTCAGGCGGAACAGGTACTTATAATTACCAATGGTCAAATGGTGTTACAGAAGCATCACTTAATAATGTTGCTGCTGGAACTTACGAAGTTATCGTAACGGATTCTGATCAATGTTCTGCTACGATTAGTGTAACAATTGACGAACCTAACGCACTAGTTGCGAATGCTGCTTCAACGGATGAATCTTCTTTCCAAGGAAATAATGGTACTGTTACCGCAACTCCTACTGGAGGAAACGGAACTTACACTTATCTATGGAGTAATGGTTCAACGGAAGCATCTCAAAGTGATTTGGCTCCAGGTGTTTATACCGTTGAAATTACAGATGAGAATGGTTGTATGACAGAACAAACTGTTACTGTTACAGAATATATTTGTAGTATTTCATCTGATGTTAATTCTTTAAATATCAGTTGTAACGGTGCAGATGACGGTCAAGCTACTGCTTTCTTAACGGTAGGTTCTAATCCTACATTTGAGTGGAATACTGGCGAAACAACAGGTACAATTATGGGTCTTGGAACTGGAACCTATACCGTAACCATTACTGACGATGCCAATTGTCCAAGTATTCAAACAGTTACGATTGAGCAACCGCCAGCAATTAACACTACAATTACAAATGTTGTAAATGTTTCGTGTGCAAATGACTTGACAGGTTCTGCAACAGTTGAAGCACTAGGTGGAATTGGAAATCTAACTTACCAATGGTCAACAGGTGCAACTACTTCAACAGTTGAAAATATCGGAGCAGGTACTTATACTGCAACAGTAACAGATGAAAATTTCTGTTCTACTACAATCGAAGCAATTGTAACGGCTAACGATTCTGAATTCCCAACTGCATCATCACAAGATGTTGCAATTAGTTTGAATGCTTCAGGTGTAGCAATTATTTCTCCTAATATGGTAGATAACGGAAGTACTGATAATTGTGGAATCGCTTCTATGGAAATCAGTCAATCTACTTTTGATTGTGCTCACATTGGAACAAATGAAGTTACCCTTACCATTATTGATGGTGCTGGAAATGCAAGTATGGCAACTGCTATGGTTACCGTAACTGATGATATTGCTCCTACAATTGGATGTGTTGATAATATCGTTTCTAACAACTGTAATGGTGTACCTTATATTATGCCTTCTACTGCCGATAATTGCGGCGTCGCTAATGTTGAATTAATCAACGGATTATCAAGTGGTGCAGTTTTCCCTGTAGGAATGACAGAAGTAACTTACAGAGTTACTGATGATTCAGGCAACGAAGCATTCTGTTCTTTCTTTGTTACTGTTGAAAATACATTAGCACTTGAAAGCGAAAGTGCAGTTATGCCAAATTGTAATGGCGAAGCTAACGGTTCGTTGACTAACGTAATCGGAGGTGGAACAGCAGGATATACTTACTTATGGAATGATGGACAAACAACTGAAACTGCAACTAACTTAGTAGCAGGTACTTACACTTTAATGGTAACTGATGCTAATGGCTGTGAGTTTGAAACAACTTCTACGCTTGGCGAACCTGAATCTTTAACTTTTGATTTTGAAGCTAATGATCCTCCATGTTTTGGAGCTGTAAATGGTACTATAACTGCAATCGTTGGAGGTGGAACTTCTGGTTACACTTACGCTTGGAGTAATGGACAAACCAACGCAACAGCTACTGGATTAGAAGCTGATACTTATACAGTAGAAGTTACAGATGCAAATGGTTGTATAATTGCAAGTCCTGAAATCACATTGACGGAACCTGCACAATTAGTTTGGACACTTGATAATGTTACTAATACTTCGACTCCTACTTCAATGGATGGTGGCGCAGAAGTAACAATTGAAGGTGGTGTAGGAAATTACACTTACGCATGGGAATTGAATGGTGTCATCGTTTCTACCGATGAAGATTTGACAGGCGCTGATGCAGGTGAATACTTACTAACAGTTACTGATGAAAATGGATGTGAAGTGGTATCTGATGTAATTACAATTGAATCTCCAGTAAACAATATTGATTTGACATTGGAGAATTATATCAAGTTACTTCCAAATCCAACTACAGGAACAATCTTCATTCAATTGGAGTTACCTCAAATGAGTGCTGTACAAGTTCGAATCTACGACATCACAGGAAAAGAAATCGTAACTTCTCCTCAACAAAACATTTCTACAAATCAATTAGAGTTCAACTTAGAACAATTTGTAAATGGAGTGTATGTAGTTAAAGTTATGGTAAATGATTCTGTTTTAGCGAAGCGAATAGTTTTACAAAAATTCTAGAACAAAGTAACCGCCAAATTCATTTGGCAGGTTGTTCTAAATTTTTTATATAAAATATTAAGGTGGTGAATTAATTTTCACCACCTTTTTTTTGTCACCGCCAAATTCATTTGGCAGGTTGTCACAAATTTTTTCATAAAAAAAAACCGCAAATTAATTCCCACCACATTCTTGTAACCGCCAAATTCATTTGGCAGGTTGTCACAAATTTTTAAACAACCAGCCAAATGAATTTGGCGGTTACGGTAAAAGTCGCTACATTTAAACAAACATACTATCTCTCAAACATCATGGAAAACATTAAAACGTTTTATAAAAGGAACCTTCCTCATATCCAACCCATTGGAGCAACTTTTTTTGTTACCTTTCGCTTAAAAGATTCCATTCCGAGAATAAAAATTTTAGAATTAAAAGAACGATACGAACAACGTATTGAACTTATTCAAACTAATCAAAAGGAAAATATTAAAGATTCAATCTATGATGAAAGAAAACGATTCTTTGCTGAATATGATGATTTATTGGATAAATGTAACAATGGTCCCACATATTTAAAACAACCCGCAATTGCAGAAATCGTAAAAACACAAATACACCTTTTAGATAATGACTTGTATGAATTAATAGCCTATTCCATCATGCCCAATCATGTGCATATTTTGATAGATACCGCTATTCAAATTCCTTCCGCACAAAACTTCACAACATGGGAGTCAATTAATTTTCAACCTTTGGATAAAATCATGAAACGGATAAAAGGCTCAACTGCAAGATTTGCCAATCTATATTTGAAGAACAAAGGACAATTTTGGCAAAGAGAAAGTTATGACCATTATATTCGAAACCAAAATGAATTTTCTAATGTTATTCGATATAAGTAATTGCTCACATTTATTCATAAGTTATTTTGAGGTTATTTTTTTAACCTTCTAGGCAAAAAACGTAGGCGAACCCTACGGTTCGGCGAGGCTTTTTAACGACGAAGGATAAAAAAAGAAGCCAAAATAACTTATGAATAAATTTGAACAATTACTTATTTTAAATAATCCTTTAAAAGCTAATCTAGTAAATGATTGGGATGAACACCCACATACTTTTGTAAAAAACCCAGTAACCGTCAAATTCATTTACCTGATTGTATGAAAAATTAGAACAACCTGCCAAATGAATTTGGCGGTTACATATAAAATCACAATATGATAAATTCCATTTCCAATACAGAATGGTTAGCACACTTAGCAACTTCATGGGCACTCTTTGGACTCATTTGGACCATCCAATTATCACACTATCCTAGTTTTCGATTTGTTGATGAAGATCAATTTTCGGTATTTCATTTACATCATACTCGATCCATTACTTTGGTGGTGATGCCATTGATGCTACTGGAATTAGGTTTAGTCTTTTGGCAAAATTATCAAACCAATTGGAGTTGGATTTGGGTCGTTCCCTTGGTTTTGGTTTTACTGATTTGGGCAAGTACCTTTTTTATTTCAGTTCCATTGCATACGCAATTAGAAGGTGGGAAAAATTTAGATGTGATAAAAAAATTAGTGGATACCAATTGGATTCGAACAATTTTATGGAGTGTAAAAGTGGGATGGGTTTCTTATTTTTTTCTAAAAACATAAAATTCAACCAGCTCTTTTTACCTACCGTTTCTTCTTTTTATTTTTCTTCCGTCCCGCTTCCTCGTGCGCCTCAATCTCCTTCATCAAAGATTTAATATCCCCTGACACATCACTCGAAAAATCAATCGTCTCTCGATACGCCTCCTTTCCAATATCCAACACCTCAATTTTCTCCCCTAAAAAATTTTGAATATCCACTAACAATTCCTCCTCTTCCTTACTTGAAAAAGAATACGCATCTCCTCTATTTTTCCCACGCCCAGTACGACCGACACGGTGTACATAATTTTCAGCTTGTTCTGGCAAATCATAATTAATCACAATATCCACATCAGGAATATCAATCCCTCTTGCACTCACATCCGTAGCAATCAACATTTTCACTTCCCCTGTTTTAAATTGATTCATCACTTTATTTCGACTCTTTTGATCTTTGTCACCATGAATCGTAAGGCTATCAATATTGACTCTGCCCATTGCTTTACTCACCCGCTCTGCTCGAACTTTGGTACGAACAAAAACTAAAATTTTCTTCCCTTCATTCTCTCCATAAATCCGTTCTAGGAAAAAACGTTTATCATCCATCGAAACAAAAACGACTTTATGATTGACATTTTTTGCAACAGGGTTTTTAGGCGAAATTTGAATACGCACAGGTTTGTCCACAAGGGAGTACGCGAGTTTTTTTATCTTATGATTAATCGTTGCAGAGAAAAATAACGTCTGTCTTTTTTTAGGTAAATGTTTCATCAAGTCTCGAATGTCTTTGATAAAACCCAAGTCCAACATATGATCTGCCTCATCCAAAACCAATACCTCAATCCGTTCCAATCGAAGATGTCCCTGACTTCGTAAATCAAACATCCGCCCAGGCGTAGCAATCAAAATATCCACGCCCTTATTAAGTTTTTCAATCTGAGGATCTTGATCGACACCTCCAAAAATTCCAAAGGTAGTCACCTTCGTATGTCGGCTCAATTGAATAAAAACTTCTGTGAGTTGTATCGCCAATTCATGCGTAGGAACCATCACGAGACACTTGATTCCATCTGGTCGTTTGATTCTTTTTTTAGCATCAATCATATTGATGACGGGGATGGCAAAGGCTGCAGTTTTACCTGTTCCAGTTTGCGCAATTGCCAAAACATCTTCCCCTTTCAATATCGAAGGAATCGCCTTAAACTGAATATCAGTAGGTCTTCGAAAGCCAAGCTTTGAAAGGTTCTTTTTGATTTCAGGTGAGATATTGTAATCTTCGAATTTCATTTTTTCCTTTTTAACTAGTGAGTTTTTTAGCCGCAGATTTACGCTGATTTTTTATGATTATCGAAAAACGCGTTTTAGAAAGATCATAAAAAATCAGCGTAAATCTGTGGCTAAAAACATTTCATAGATTGATTTCATTATTCCACGTATGCACCCTCTGGAATTTCAAAAGTATTTGCATCCATTTTTTGCTCAGAAAAACTCGCATTCGAAAACGGGGATTCATATCGCACCTCGCCCAATTGATCATTTTCCCATTTGTAGCCAATGTACTTTTCAGGAAATAACAATCCATTTACATTTTTCCAATCATACTTTAATGCATTATATTTTGTAGCCTTTGTCTTATCAAAATACGTAACCGAGTAAGTAAGAAAATCTACTATATGTGTATTCGGATTGATGTACATGAGATATTGATCTTCAGGTGCATCCCCTACTCCATCGCCAAATGTCGCTTTAATCACTTCGTACTCTTTTTCATTGACAGTTCGATTTTCGAGTTCTTCCAAAATCACTCCATCATCAGCAAATACAAAAGGAACAGCTACAAAATAAAAAACTAAATTTTTCATAAACCGTGGCGACTTTCCAGGAAAAGAATCTCTTGCAGGGCTTACCCACACTTTATCCCCATTATTGCCCATCTGGTATTTTCCTTTAATTTCGATGGTCTCTTTTCGAGTTTTTAAATCTACCACATAATCCGTAGGTGGTTCGCTACGACTTCCTGAAAATTTTAAAGTATTCATTTTGTTCCATTGATCTAAACCACCGTGCGCATCCAATACCGTTTTAAAAAAATCAGGAACACTCTTTTCTATAGTTGGTGCAGTTGCTTCTTTAGGAGCAGTATCTCCACAAGTATTTAGCAAAAAGAAAAAAGAAAACAAAAGTAGGATTTGAAATTTCATTTTATTGATTGTTTTTTTTTGCAACTATTCAGCATTGGCCGTACACGAGTCAAGGTCTGACTTAAAAAATCAGGCTTTGACTTATGAGAACATCAACAGAAAACAAGCTTTGACTTATGAGAACATCGGCATAAGTCAAGGCTTGACTTTCCAAGTCAAACCTTGACTCGTGTACAGCTAATACTGAATAATTACGTTTTTAATGTAAAAATAAAAAAAGCTGTTGACTCTTTATCAACAGCTTTCTTTTTAATGTGTTTAGGTGTATTGGTGTTTATGTGTATATGTTGTCGAAATAATTTTGAAAACCATTTATAAAAAACTCAAAATTATTTCGTCAACATATACACCTATATACTTAAACACCTACACACATATAATTTACTCATCCAATTTCAATACTTGAATAAATGCTTTTTGAGGTACTTCTACATTTCCAATCTGACGCATTTTCTTTTTACCTTTTTTCTGCTTTTCAAGTAACTTACGTTTACGAGAAATATCACCACCATAACATTTTGCAGTAACATCTTTACGTAAAGCCGAGATGGTTTCCCTAGCAACAACTTGTGATCCAATAGAAGCTTGAATGGCAATTTTAAATTGTTGTCGAGGTAATAATTCTTTTAATCGTTTACATATTTTACGACCAAAGGCTTGGGCTTTATCCTTATGTACCAAAGCCGAAAGTGCATCTACAGAATCACCATTTAACAACATATCTAACTTTACTAAATTAGATTTTCGATATTCCAATGGTGCATAATCGAAAGAAGCATAACCACGAGTAATTGATTTTAATCGATCATAAAAATCAAAAACAATTTCAGCTAATGGTAAGTAAAAAGTCAATTCCACTCGTTCCGTTGAAAGATAAGTTTGCTTTTCTATCGTTCCCCGTTTTTCCATACACAAGGTCATGATCGAACCAATATATTCAGGCTTGGTAATAATTTGAGCGATAATAAATGGCTCTTCCACAAAATCCAAAATACCAGGATCTGGAAAATCAGAAGGTGTTCTCACTATAAATTTTTCAGCACCAGCCTTTTTCGTTTTAGCAAAATAAGTTACGTTAGGAATAGTTGAAATCACCTCTTGGTCAAACTCCCTTGACAATCGCTCTTGAATAATTTCCAAGTGCAACATTCCTAAGAATCCACATCGAAAACCAAATCCTAATGCCTCAGATGTCTCGGGTTCAAAAACCAAAGAAGCATCATTCAATTGTAGTTTTTCCAAACTATCTCGAAGGTCTTCGTAGTGTTCATTTTCGATAGGAAACATCCCTGCAAAAACCATTGGCTTCACATCCTCAAAACCATGAATACCTTCCACACATTGATTTTCTGTTAATGTGATCGTATCCCCTACTTTAATCTCTTTGGAGGTTTTAATACCTGTGATAATGTAACCTACATTACCTGCTTCTAATTTCTTTTGAGGAATATTATCCATTTGCATTACTCCTATCTCATCCGCAATATAATCTGCTTCCGTATTGACAAATCGAACTTGATCTCCTTTTCTCATCACTCCATTCATGATTCTGAAATAAGCGATAACGCCTCGATATTGATTAAATTCCGAATCAAAAATTAATGCTTGTAAAGGTGCATCCAACTTACCCTCAGGTGCAGGAATTCGATCTACCACCGCATTCATAATATCTTGGATTCCTATTCCCGTTTTTCCACTTGCCAAAACAATATCCTCCTTATCGCAACCAATCAAATCAATAATTTGATCAGACACCTCGTCAATCATCGCACTTTCCATATCTACTTTATTCAATACAGGAATGATTTCTAAATCATGCTCTATCGCTAAGTACAAATTGGAAATGGTCTGCGCTTGAATTCCTTGGGATGCATCCACTAACAATAACGCGCCTTCACAAGCGGCTATCGAACGAGATACTTCGTAAGAGAAATCAACATGACCTGGAGTATCAATAAGATTAAAGGTATATTGCTCGCCATCGGAATGGTTATAATACAATTGTATCGCATGGCTTTTAATCGTAATCCCACGCTCTCGCTCAATATCCATATCATCCAAAGCTTGGTCTTTCATCTTACGCTCAGAGATGGTTTGAGTGAATTCTAATAATCGATCGGAAAGCGTACTTTTCCCATGATCGATATGGGCTATTACACAAAAATTTCTAAAGTTCTTCATATCGGGCGCAAAGATAAGTTTTTTTGAATGTTATTGGGAGAAAAATTTCTTTTTTAGTAACTCGTTTAAAACGTGGGATTTGGGGAATAGTTGAGGTTTTGGAAGGTTTTCGATAAACTTATTATGTTTTTATTTCGTTAAAAAAATAACAATCTTTATTTTAGTAAAAAAAGTATTTTTAATAAAAGATAATTAATGAGTACATCTGCAATAATAGAAATTTTAGACAAGCTTCCTTTTCATAGAAGAAGGGAAGTGTTTGATTATATTCAATTCATTTATCAAAAATCTCAAGAGTCAGATATTGATGAGTTGACCTCGGAAGAAGTAAATGAGTTAAAGGAAAGAAGAGAAGCTTATCTTAAAAATCCTGAATCGGGAATCTCTCTTGATGAAGCTAAAAAACGCCTTTTAGGTAAAAATGGGATATAATATTGTTATTTCCCCTGAAGCATATTTAGACCTTAATGATGCTTCTGATTGGTATGAAAACCAAATATCTGGTTTGGGGATTGATTTCATTTTGGAATTTTATGAAGAAGCTAACCACTTATCAGAAAATGCTAAAATTCATCCATTTCTTATTGAACCTGTCCGAAAGAGGTTAATGCATCGTTTCCCATATGGTATTTATTATTCTATTCATGAAAATAGAAATGAAGTTTTAGTTGAAGCCGTTTGGCACCAAAAAAGAAATCCAGAAAGATTAAGAAAGAGAATAAAACCATAAAAAAATGCCGAATTTTCAGTTCAGAAAATTCGGCATTTTTATTTTTTTGCTACGAAGCTGCAACTTCGAAGTACGTTACATTTTTACAAATCTTTTCCGTCCAAACATTTTCCCATCCGTCAACATCACTTCATAACTTCCTGCTGGCAAGTTGGAAACATTGATATTTTCTTGTAACTGGATTCCACTTTTTTCCAAACGAATCTCCTGCGCTAGCTTCCCTGCTACATCAAAAATTCGCAACGTCAATTTTGTTTCCGTAGGTTGATTTAAAATAACCGTCATTTGACCTTGAGTTGGATTTGGAAATAAATCAAAATTGATGTCAAAATATAATTCATTGGTACTCGTAAAATTAATCGCAAGTTGAATCGACTCTTTGGTACATCCATTTTCATCTTGAACCGTTACCGTATAGTTTCCATTTGGTAAATCTGTAAACTCATTACTGGCTTGAAAATCAACACCATTGATACTGTACATTAATGTTCCTGTTCCTCCACTTCCATTGGCAATAATAGAATTATCAACTGCTTGAATTGTAATCGAAAGTTGAGGTGCATTTTCTATTGCTATTGCTCCCGAATCAAAGACATAGCCTGTTGCATCCATGATATAAACATGATACATACCAACTGCTAATTGAGAAAATTCAGTAGAGGATACAAAATTAGAATTATCTAAACTATAGAGATAAGGTGGCGTTCCACCAGAGACTCCATTGATGATTAACACACCATCTTCGCTATCAACACAAGTTACAGCAGTAGTTGTAATATTTGCACTTTGAACCACATTGATGGTAGCTGTTGTCGTTGACGTACATCCATTAGCATCTATAATCCCAAAAGTAAACTGCCCATTTGGTAAGTCCGTAAATACATTACTATTTTGATAATTAGAACCATTGATATTATACATCAAAGTTCCAATTCCTCCTGTTGCATTTATTGTTACTGTATTTCCATTCATGATTACATTCGAAACAATTTCAGAAGGATTAACAAGTGTGATGGTATTTGCAATAATAGTTTGTCCATTAGCATCTTGTACAGTTATCGTATAATCTCCTGCCATTAAATTTTCAAATACATTATCCATTTGAAAATTCGTTCCATCAATGCTGTACTGCAACGGCGCAACACCTCCACTTGCGTTGACAGAAATAGTACCATCTGCTTCATTAAAGCAACTTACTTCTGTATCCAAAATTGCATTAGCAACTAATGGCACGCTCGCTACATTGATATTATTTTCTGAAATAGAACATCCATTTTGATCTATAATTGTTACGGAGTGTGTTCCAACTGCAACATTTGTAAATGTATTACTACTTTGAATCGGCATGCCATCAAGGCTATACATTAAGGTTCCAGTTCCTCCTGTGGCATTGACCGTTATTGTGTTTCCAGATACAACTGCATTGGCAACGATTTCAGCTGGATTAACCAGAGTAATGGTATTCGTAATAATAATTTCTCCATCAGCATCCTTAACTGAAATCGTATAATCTCCTGCCATCAAATTGGCAAAAACATTATTCATTTGATAGTTGATACCATCAATACTGTACTCCAAAGGAGTAACACCTCCAGCTGCATTGACCGTAATTATTCCATCCGCTTCATTAAAGCAACTCACTTCCGTATCCAAAATTGCACTTGCAGAAAAAGAAGATGAAGTAATATTTATATTAAAAATCTTATCAGCAATCCAAGCTCCATCATTCGTTATTACATCAAAATTAAATTGATCTTGAGTTGCGGAGACATTCGTATGGTTATACATCAAGAGATTATTAAAAATATCCATTTGGGTAAAAGTAGTACCAATCGTTGCAGGGATTCCACTAACTGATAACACTCCATTTTGAGGCAAACTCAATACTACAAATGTAATATCCGCAGCAGTTACTGTCGTAGAGTTGGCTTCCAAATTATTATTAGAAATAAGCTGAACAGTACTTGCTGGTACATTCAATACATTATTGACCAAAGTAGGCATTGCCCCTCCTACTTGATTAAAACAAATTTCCAGATTCCAATTTTCCAAAGCTCCACCATCTTCATCAAATGCATCTGATACACTCAATGTCCAATCACCATTTCCATTTTCACCATTAAAATCAGATAGATTTCCTATGGGTTGAAAAGTTCCCTCAGCGCCATATGCAGAACCATTGTTACAAGTATTTTCCAATTGCGTCGAAGTCCCTCCTGCTGCATCATCAAATGTCAATAATACATTGTCAGAACCACATCCATATTGAGACGCAGGAACACCAGGTTCTGCAAACAACTCAACACTCGTGTTGCTTGGTGATGTCAAAACTGCTCCCAAATCTCCAATCCAAGTATGCGATACTTCGAAGCCTACATTGACATCAGTAACGACAACATTACTATTGACAGCAACCATTGAACTAACAGTAGAAGCGACCTGAGAAGAAATTGAAATTGGAGTATCTCCACTTGTGTAAGTGTTACATGCTTCTCCATTGGTTTGGAAAGAAAAGAAATTATTCGTGTTCGTTGCTCCACAGTTATTACTTGCATTAACTCGCCAGTAGTACACCGTCAAAGGCAATAAATTTTGAGCCGTATAATTATTGTTAGAAACCGTTGTCGTCTCCACTATTGAGTTTCCAAATGCGGGCGAAGTCGCTATATCAATCACGTAATCCGTTACTCCTGCTGTTGCACCCCATACCAATGTACCAGTTGTATTTTGAGCAGTAGCTCCATTTGCTGGAGTCATTTGCGTTACCGCTGAAGGAATCGAATTATTAACTACTAAAGTTAATTCCTGCTCATTGGTAACAGAAGGAGAAGTAGCGGTAACAGTAATGGTATAAGTACCATTAGCAACATTTGCCAAATTACTAACCGACAAAGTTGAAGCACCTGAAGGTGTAAAATTATTTTGAGAAAAATTAACCATTGCACCAGAAGGCACACCGGTAGTACTCAAGGTTACTGTTTCTGTAAACCCAGCTAAACCTGTAAAATCCAATGTATAATCTACACTTCCATCACTTCCACAAACATCTTGAATAATAGGATCAGCCCCCATAATAAATGTAGGAAAAGAAGAAATATCTATTTCAAAATTTGAATTTGAAATATCAAAAAAGATATTATCAGAACATACTACCATCACACGACAAGTGGTACTTCCTATGTTCGGAACTGTAATATTATGAGTACCAGTATTCGGTACGCTACTTGCGATTGTAGTTGAATAAGTCAATCCACCATCCGTTGATAACAATATATCTACATTTGCACAATTAACAGGTGCAGTATTCGTATTGGCAACATCCCAAGTGACGGTCTCATTTGTGCCTGCCAGCCAAGTAACATTCGTATTGGGTGCTTGAACTAAGAATGGCCCTGCACTTGCATCAAAAGTCAAACTCACATCATCCTCTTCCGTACAACCTGAACCTTGGTGATTATCTCTTACTGTTACTCGAAATTCCATACTTCGAGATACACTTGGTAACTCTTCCCAATCATCATCAATACCATTAATTATATCATTCATTTTTGGAAAATATCGAAAATTATTTTCCGTAGGATCATAAGTTCTAAACATTGGCCCCGTCGTATTGGAACCAACAGGTGGCATAGTTCCAATCTCATTATCCATTTGTTCCCAACAGTAAGTCAATATATCCCCATTGGTATCTTCTCCTGAAGCAGTCAATTTAAAAGGAGTAGAAATTGGTAAAATATAATCTGCACTTTGCACTAAAGTTGGCGCACTATTTCCAGTACTCGTTAAAGTTGGACAATTACTTCCAGTTCCATTTGTGATATGATTTGAGATTTCAAAAAGGCTAATCGCATGAAAATAATCATCACTTGCAAATTGAACATTTGGTCCACAAATTCCAGCGTAAGCCATAATCGTTGAGCCACTTCCAGGTTCCATTGCAGTTCCTCCATTTCGATTATTACCACAACTATTGTTAAAAGTATGATTTGCTCCAAACTGGTGTCCCAACTCATGTGCCACATAATCTATATCAAAAGGATCACCCACGGGATTGAATGTTCCTGTCACTCCTCTTCCTTTATTATTGCTTTGACATATTACTCCCAACCCTGCAAGTCCACCTGCTCCTGTTGTAAAACAATGTCCCACATCAAAATTATTTGTCCCAATAATATTGGTACATTGAACATGGCTTTCATTAATTACTTGAGTTGCAGAACCATTGTTATACGGATCTGTATTTGCATCTAAAAAGATCAATTGGTCGTTATTATTTACAATTACCATATTGACATTTACCTCTCTTTCGTACACACCATTGACACGAGTCATTGTGGTATTCATTGCCGCTAAAACATCAGCTATATTTCCTCCATGAAAAGCAGCATACTCTCCTGAACAAGTCAACGCTATTCGATAGGTTCTCAATTGGCAATCCCCTTGTAACAAACTATTTACATTTTCTAAATCATCTGTATCTTCTACCTCCGATTCTCCTTCTACGTGGCAAGAGAAATTATTATTGGGTTTTTCAAAATCACTTTTATAATAAGAAATATAATGTTCCGTATCTGATTTTGAATAAGGATCAATATAAACAGAACTATGTCGTGCGGATAAAACTAAACCATGAAACCCAAATTGAGTGACATCAAATCGTAAACTTGCCGTAGGATCATCAATCCCAACTCCTGCATACGAATGAATCATTGGATATTCAGCAGCCAAACCTGCTTCCATAATAGGTGCATCAAATATTTTAAAATTTTCCGAAGTTCCATCAGGCATTGGTAGAGTAAGTACAACCTGACTGTCCTCTGCTTCAGCAGAAAATCTCAAAGGTGCGGTCTCCAATAAAGATTGTAGCGCAGGTAAATCCAAACGGAACGTCTTATATTTTTTTGGAATAATCGTTCTTTCCATTCCTTTGGTAACAAATCGGTTTTCATCAGCAGTTGTCCAAGGATTAGAATTTGGAGAGTTTGCTTTCATTTGGACATTTAAAGCGAATACTAAAAAAACCAAGAACATTGCTTTAATTGGAAAATTTGTTAGTCGAATCATAAACGGTATCAATTGATATTTTTTATAAAAACAAAAATACATATATTTAACTATATTGATTATCACAGACATAGCGATGCAATGAAAAAACAATTTAGTTTTCAAAAGTCAATACTTTATTTTTAAATCAAAATTTAATGCGGGATAGGGGAAAATACATTAGGGGAGTTTTTCATGGTAAGAGCTGGTGCGAATATACAATCTATGAAAAAAGTATTCCAAAAAAAGCCTCAAAATGGTACCTTATTGACAAAATAGTGACCTGACTAATCGCTTTAATTGGTAAAACAAATAATTATATTTATTCTAATTTTATTAATAATATCCATCAAGGTTGAAAAAACGTTTTCAGATAATTAGTTTGTAATTTAGAAAACCAAGCATTCACTATTATCCAAAAAAAAGCAATGAAAAAAATCACTCTGTTTATATTTCTTTTTTTTCAAATTACAATACATGCACAAACTCCTATTGTACTAAAAGGTATCATTGTCAATGCTAAAGATAATACCCCTTTGGAGAAGGTGAGTATTTTTAATCAAACGGCTGTTACTGGTACTTCATCAGAATTGGATGGCACTTTCCAAATTGAACTTGAAGGAATTCCTACTGTACTTATTTTCTCCTATGTTGGTTTTGAAAATCTAAAGTTAAATATTGAAGAAGCACCTACTGAACCCATTACGATTCGCCTCCAACGTTCTTCATTTGGATTACCTGAAATTGAAGTAACCGATCAACCGATCATCGAAAAATTATCAAAGAAAAGTTATACCGTAAAAGATTTTATTTTAAATGATAATAAAATATTAATCCTAACCTTCCCTGGTGCTTTTTCAGGAAATAAATTGATTTTAAAAAAATGGGACGGAACTGTCATTGATGAATTAAAATTAAGTAAGGAAAAAGTTCAAAAATTACATCAGAGTTGTTTGGGAAATATTCATATGATTGGAAAAAAATACGGTTTTGAAATCAGTCTTGTAAGTGATCGTATTCAATTGATTTCAAAATATCCTATTAAACAATTCGAAAAATTGATTGAACCTTGTGTCATCGCTACTTCAAATTTATTGTACTGGCAGAGTTATGGAATGAAAGATCAATTATTGACTTACACCATCATTTCCAAAGAGGAAAAAGATATTGTAAAAAAAATCAGAGTCGTAGATGGTCAAAATCTATCCAGAAGCAAAGACGATTTTGTATTGGCAGATGCGGTGGCTACAAAATTTAATAAAGCAACTTGGATTGAGCGACAGTCTTGGAACCAACTCATGTACAAACCACTTTTTTCTCCACTTCATATTTATCACAATGAACTTTGCCTTTTTAATCACACGAATGGCTATTTAGAATTTTTCACTTTTGAAGGAAAAAATCTCCGCTATATTCCTATCACTTACCATCAAAATAAAAAATGGGAAAAACGGATTCTTTTTGACAAAAAAAATAACAAGGCGTACACGGTTTATGATACAAAAAGAGGAAAAGCGATTTATGAAATTAATTTGAGTGAAGGTTCTATCTCACTTATCATATTTTTTGATGCGGAATTTATAGAAAAAATGGAAGTGCATGATGGGTATCTTTTTTATCTCGAATCTGGGATTTTAAATAAAAATCGAAATCGGGTTTTGCATCGGGTGAAATTGTAATTTTTAGGTGTCGAATACCGTTGAGATGGGAACGCTGATGACACGGATGCGGCGGATTTACACGGATTTTTTCTTTTGACGTGAATAAAAAATCCAAGC
>CAKZSH010000008.1 GCA_937918905.1 uncultured Saprospiraceae bacterium | reverse complement strand
CAATTCGTGTTTTGATTTTGATTGATATTTTGATTTTGATTTTATTCGACTAGAATGGCGAAAGAAATAGAAAGAAAATTTTTACTAAAAAACGAAGATTGGAAGTCGCAAGTAGATAAAAGTTTTTCCATCAAACAAGGTTACCTCAGCACTAATCCTGAAAGAACAGTAAGGATAAGGATCAAAAACAAAAAAGGAATTCTCACCATTAAAGGAATCACCAAAGGAATATCTCGATTAGAATATGAATATGAAATTCCATTTCAAGATGCGATGGAATTAATAGATTTGTGCGAAAAACCAATTATTGAAAAAGTGAGATACATCGTAATTGATGATAAATTAAAATGGGAAATTGATATATTTGAGGGCGAAAATAAAGGACTTGAACTTGCCGAAGTAGAATTGGAAACGGAAAATCAAAAAATCAATTTACCCAATTGGATTGACAGAGAAGTGACTTCTGATAGACGGTATTATAATTCAAGTTTGATAAAAATGCCCTTTAAAGATTGGAGCAATTAATTGATAGTAACGATTTTATGTGGATTAGTTGATTAGTGAATTGGTTGATTTGTTAATTAGTTAATCAGGTTGACGTGAATTTGGGAATCAAGCACAGACTTTCGATCACAATATCGACCTGATTAACCAATCAACTAACCAACAATCTCAATACCTAAAAAAATAAATATGAATTTGCAAAAAAAGCCACAACGGCATTTGTTTTTTATAACAATGCTCTTGTGGTTTCTTTTTTTTAGTGGAAATGTTTTAGGACAAAATTTGACTCAAACGATTCGAGGTTTTGTGACGGATGCTGATAATCATAATGGTTTGATAGGAGCATCGGTTTATATTCCTAGTTTGGAAAAAGGAGTTACGACTGATGAAAATGGAAGTTTTCGTTTAGAGGAAATTCCAGTTGGAAGATATAGCATTGAGACTAGTTATATTGGATATGCGACCTTAATTATTTCAGAAATTTTATTGGAGTCCGGGAAGGAGTTGGTTTTAGAAATTAAGCTGCAAGCTGCAAGTGCTAATCTTAAAGAAATTGTAGTGAAAGGATTGGCACCCAACCAACGAGATAAAATTTCTCCAGCACATGAGATTTTAACCATTGAAGAAACACTTCGACTGCCAGCGACATTTTTTGATCCCGCTCGATTGGCATTTTCTTACGCAGGGGTTTCGAGTTCCAATGACCAAGCCAACCATTTAGTAGTACGTGGGAACACACCAAACAATATGAGTTGGCGATTGGAAGGAGTAGAAATTGTCAATCCAAATCATCTCAGTAATGGTGGAACAGATACAGATCGACCTGCTCCCAATGGAGGTGGAGTTAATATTTTAAGTGCGCAACTTTTGGGAAATAGTACATTTATGAGAGGTGCCTTTCCTGCGGCTTATGGGAATGTTTTAGGAGGAGTAATGGATATGAATTTCCGAAAAGGGAATAACGAAAAATATGGTTTTACTGGACAAATAGGAGTGATCGGAATTGATCTTTCAGCCGAAGGCCCTATTTCTGATAATAAAAAAACCTCTTTTTTAGCTAATTATAGATATTCAACTTTGGGACTTTTAGGTGCTGCAGGAGTTGACTTGGGTGATGAGTCTATTAATTTTCAAGACTTTGCCATGAACCTAAATATACCTTTAAGTGAAACTACGAATCTTTCTCTCTTTGGATTTTCGGGGAATAGTGAAAATGTATTTGATGCAAAAGAGTTAGAAGAACGACAATTTGAAAAAGATAATTTTGATATTGTTTTTACTTCAAAAATGTGGGCAGCAGGATATAAATTTCAACAGAACATCAATGATGATTGGAGATTAAATTTAACGGGAGTCTTTTCTGCTGTGAATACCATTCGGAGTGCTTCGATTGATACACTTGCAATTGAAACTCCATTTGATAGAGATGATGTTTCTACTCAAAAGTTTTCAATGAACACTTCTTTAAATTATAAATTAAAAAGCAACAGCCGCCTCCAATTTGGTATTGTGAATACTTGGTTAAGAGATGAGAAAACACTTTTTTCTTTTGAAACTGCAGATATCGTTTCAGGTGGAATTATTGAAGGTACGTTGTTACAACCTTATTTGGATTGGAAATATGAGAGGTCAAATGTATCGCTAAATTTAGGTGTACGTTCTGTATTTTTTACCTACAACAATACGTCTTCATTAGAACCCAATGGAAGTTTAAAATGGAATTTAAAAAATAAACAATCGCTGGGAGTAGCATATGGATTGCAAAGCCAACGGCAGTTACCTCAAATTTATCAAATACCAATTGACCCAATTTCTGAAGATGATAATTCAATTTTAGAATTAACTAAATCACATCAGTTTTCTCTTTTTTATGATAAAAAATGGAATAGCACGATTTTTAAAATAGAAACTTATTACCAATCGTTTTTCGATGTTCCGATTGCAAAAAATATTGAAAATTCATTTTCTACTTTGAATACCTTTGAAGGGACGGTAAATCTACCTTTGGTAAATGAAGGAACTGGAAAAAATTACGGTGTTGAAATCACCGCCCAACAATACTTTTCCAATAATACTTTTTGGTTGGGAAATGTGAGTTTGTACGAGTCAAAATATAAAGGTTCGGATGGGATCGAAAGGGATACTCGTTTCAATGGAAATTATATTATCAATGCTACTTATGGAAAAGAATTTCCTTACAGTAAAAAAGGAAAAGATTACATCTTGGGCGTAAATTTACATGTGAATTATGCAGGAGGATTAAGGGAAACACCTATTGATGAGGAGGCGTCGGAGTTGGCACAAAGAACTATTTTTGATGAAACGGAGGCATTCTCAATTCAACAAAAGGATTACTTTAAATCTGATTTAAGGATTTATTGGAAAAGAAATAAAAAGCGATTTAATAGTACTTTAGCCCTTGATATTCAGAATGTTACGAATACTAAAAATCCTTCATTTAAATATTACGATAATTTTTTAAATGAAGTGGTACAAAATAATCAATTGGGTTTGATTCCTATTTTGAGTTATCGAATTGAATTTTAACCAATGTAATTTAATGAATTTTTCAACGCAGCACCTCTGCGTTGAAAAATAAAAAATTCAGCTTGCTGAATAATTACGAATAATGAATAATTAAAAATGAAAATAATCAATATCATCTTAGCGATCTTGTTTACGCTTTTTGCTGGGTGGCAAATTAATGATCCCGATCCTTGGGTATGGGTTTCTATTTATGGATTGGTGGCAGTCATTTCTGGAGCAGCTATTTTTAATAAACATAACTTGATAGTAGTTTATATTGGAATTGCAATTTGTGTGTTAGGAATTGGGATTTTGTTTCCTGAATTTATTGATTGGATAAGAATGGGAACTCCAAATATTGCAGAGGAGATGAAAACGGAAAGAGATTATATTGAATTTGTAAGAGAGTTTTTTGGGTTGATAATTTGTTTGGTGGCAATGCTATTTCATTTTTATCAAATTAGAAAATTAGATTCCAAAAAATAATGAAGCAACTACTTTTATGTTTTGGCATTTTATTTACATCATTAAATTTTTTCATTTCCTGTAAAGGATCAAAAGTAAATGTAAGTAAAACGGAGCAGCTAAATATTTTACAAAATAATATTCCTAATGATTCTGTTTACGTTATTGAAATAGGGATTAGGACAGTCGAAAAATTAGGGGCGGAAAGAGATACTATTTCTGGTTTTGAATTACAGCTATTGAATGAGTTAATTGGGTATACTTTTATGCGAACTATCGTTTATGATAATTACAAAACGGCTGTTTTGAGTTATGATAGCAATTTTGACGTGTCAGAAAAAGTAGTGTATAATAGTTTAGATACAAGCCTTACCATTATTAAGTACTCATCGAATGCTGTATCAGATTCCACAAAGGAAAGTATGAAAGAAGTTTTTAGTAAAGAAGTATTGGATAGAACTCGAGAAAAAATAATTAGGGATGGTATTTATACAGAGAAAAGGGAGGTGCGGAAAAATATTTTTGGATTAGATGCCTACCAAGTTAAGTTTTCTAAGGCGCTTTATAAGGATTATCAAAATTTTAAATTGTATCTCACCGATGATATTCCATTTGTAAACAACGAGAAAGGGAATATGTTAAAAATTAAAATGCAAATGGTTCTTGAAACTAGAGTTGCAGGCAATGGTTTTCTTTATACTATTGGGGCAATATCACGTAAGGTTGATTTATCAAAAAAACATTTACTTCAACTAGAGGAGTAAGAAAATCTAAATGTTTTCGGAAGTGCTTAGGTTTTATTTAAAGAAAAACCTATTGCAATGTAAAGTGTAAAAAAAAATGACGAAAAACAAAAATGTAGAAGAATTGTTACAAAAAATGACCATCGAAGAAAAAGTTGGTCAAATGACACAAGTAGCGCTTGATGTAGTTCTAAAAGGAGATCCTTACGAACCCACAAAACCATATGCTTTTGATCCTGAAAAATTAGACAATGCGATTTGTAAATATCATGTTGGTTCAATTCTAAATGTTCCAACTAGCGAAGCATTGACTCGCCAACAATGGCATTACGTAATCTCTACCCTTCAAGATAAAGCCATAAAATCTACTAGATTAAAAGTTCCCATTTTATTTGGAATCGATTCCATCCACGGAGCAAGTTATACCAAAGAGGCGGCCTTATTTCCACATCAAATCGGTTTAGCAGCTACCTGGAATAGAGCCCTTGCAGAGGAAGTTGCTGCGGTGACTGCCTATGAAACTAAGGCCTCTGGAATCCCGTGGGTGTTTTCGCCAGTTCAAGATGTTTGTCGAAATCCAGTTTGGGCAAGAATTTATGAAACCTTTGGAGAAGATTCTTTTTTATCAGGTGAAATGGGGAAGGCAATGGTTAAAGGTTTTGAAGGTGATGATGTGAGCCATCCTGAAAAAGTAGCTTCGTGCTTAAAACATTTTTTGGGATATGGAATGCCGATTAGTGGAAAAGATCGAACGCCTGCTTGGATTCCTGAAAATTATTTACGAGAGTATTTTTTACCTTCTTTTGAAGCAGCAATGGAAGTTGGGGCAAAGACTATTATGATTAATTCAGGTGCAATAAATGGTACACCTGTTCATGCGAATAAACATATTCTAACAACAATCTTACGGGATGAAATGGGATTTGAGGGAGTTGCTGTAACGGATTGGGGAGATATTAAATATTTGCATAATAGATACCGAGTAGCTGCTACGCAAAAGGACGCGGTACGAATGGCAATTGAGGCAGGAGTAGATATGAGCATGGTTCCTGACGATTTAAGTTTTGCGGATCATTTGTTGGAATTAGTGAAAGAAGGGAGCATCAGCGAAGAGCGTTTAGATATATCAGTTCGAAGAATTTTAAAATTAAAATTTGATTTAGGATTATTTGAGAATCCAGTTCCAAGTGAGTCAGGAGACTATAAAATGTTTAATTCTTTTGAGCATAAAATGTGGTCATCCGTAACTGCAATGGAATCTGTTACCCTTTTAAAAAATGAAAATAATACCTTGCCTTTAGCCAAAGGCAAAAAGATTTTAGTGACAGGTTGGGCAGCGGAGTCGATAAGAAGTTTGAACGGAGGATGGTCCAATGATTGGCAAGGTGCGACAAGTGATGAATTTGCAAAAGGTAAACCAAATCTTTTAGATGCAATAAAAGAAGTGGCGGACGAAGAGCATATTGATTTTGCAATAGGTAGTAAATATGATGAGATAGTTGACTTGGAGGAAGCCATTGAAAAAGCTAAAAATGTAGATCATATTGTGCTGTGTTTGGGTGAAGATTCTTACACAGAGTTTATGGGGAATATTAGTGATTTGAATCTGCCACAGGAACAAATTGCACTTGCAAAAGCGATGATCCAAACGGGGAAACCAATCACTTTAATTTTATTGGAAGGTCGTCCAAGAATCATTAGTACAATTGCTGACGATATTGAAAGTATATTGTTAGGATACTATCCAAGTCATGATGGAGTAGGTGCAATTGCGGAAATTTTATTTGGAGAAATTAACCCTTCGGGAAAATTACCTTACACGTATCCTAGACATGCGAATGCCCTGATGACTTACGATCATAAACATACGGAAGCGGTGGAATTGCAAGGAAGTGAGATTCCATTTAATCCTCAATTTGAATTTGGTCATGGACTGAGTTACACTACTTTTGAATACGGGAATTTAATGTTAGAAAAAAATATTTTGACACCAGAAGATGATTTACGTATTTCTTTTTCTATAAAAAATACTGGGAATCTATCAGGTAAGGAAGTAGTTCAAATTTATGTTGCGGATGATTATGCAAGTATCGAACCTTCGGTTAAACGATTGAGGGCTTTTGATAAAATCGAATTGGAAGCTGGTGAGGAAAGAAATTTGAATTTTTCAATTCCAATAAAACAACTGGCTTTTGTAAATGCTCAAAATGAATGGACATTAGAGGCTGGAACATTTAGAGTTTTTGTTGATGGAATGGAAGCTAGTTTTGAATTAAAAATGTAATTTCTGAATGTGCTTTGAGAACTTTGTGAAGAAGATATAGGGAGAGCAGAAGTTCTTAAAGCTTTACGAATCTTTGCATACGCTTTTTTCTTCTCACAAGTTTTGCAAACCAATTGACCAAAAGTTATTTAATTCCTACTCCCTTAATTCCTAAACTTTTTTTCTTAATATAGGTTTAGAGTTTATTCAAAATATTAAATTAGTGTGATTAAAAAACATTAAAAATGAGTGATAAAAAATTATCAATAGCGACTTTAGGAACAGGCTGTTTTTGGTGTACAGAGGCAGTTTTTCAAAGCCTTAAAGGTGTAGCTTCCGCATTGCCTGCCTACTCTGGAGGACATGTTGAGAATCCTACTTATGAGCAAGTTTGTTCCAAAACAAGTGGACATGCAGAAGTCGTCCATATTGAATTTGATGCTGAGGTGATTAGCTTTGAAGAACTACTTGATGTCTTTTGGCGGACGCATAATCCGACTACTTTAAATCAACAAGGAAATGATAAGGGGCCACAATATCGTTCTGTTATTTTTTATCATAATGATGAACAAAAAGCAATAGCAGAGCAATCTTTAAAAGAGACTGATGCTTCTGATTTATGGCCAGATCCGATTGTGACGGAAGTGAGTGCTTTCGAAAAAATATACATTGCAGAGGATTATCATAAGGATTATTTAGCAAGGGTAGGGGATCGGAATCCTTATTGTACTTTTGTAGTAAAGCCGAAAGTAGAGAAATTTAAAAAAGAATTTAAGGATAAACTAAAGTAGTTTGTTCGTGAAGTGGCTTTGCCTTAATGTGTAAAATTTATTGAGCCTCTGGTTCGTGTGTATATTGTTATTTTAAAACACACGAGCCAGAGGCTCGACAAATTTTACGCATCAAGGCAAAGCGAACTCTTTTGAGTTAATCGTTTATTTCTTCTTTCTTGATCCTGTGGAAGTACTAAAAATAGGAACATCCACACTTAAATTCATTAAAAATTTCCAAGAACTTACTGATGTAATTTCTGGATTTCCAGTAACTGTTATCTCTCGAAGTTGAGGATCATATTGCGCTCCAATACCTCAAGTAAAATGAGATCTTGGCGCATTACAATAGATATATCCTTTAGGAGCAATAATAACGAATTTAATAAGATATAAGTAGTGTCTTTACTTCTCAACTACAATTTTCTCCACTAAAACTCCAGTTTGCGTTTTTATTTTTACAAAATAAATACCCTCCGAAAGATGTTGTAAATCGAATACTTGATTGGTTGTCCCACTAATATTTTTTAATGAAAAATAATTGAGTTGCCTCCCATTAAGATCATAAAGATTGATTTCATAATCATTAGATTCTAAACTTTCAATCGTCAAATTGAATTTTCCATCATTAGGGTTAGGGAAAATATTTACATTAAAATCTAAGTTTAAATCTTGGGTATTTGTAATTACTACGTTAACCGTTTCTTCAAATATTACTGTTGTATCACATAGTTCAGAATAGGCAGACAAAGTAATTGTATAGGCATTACTTTCAGAATAAATATGAGTTGGATTAGTTCCCGTATCTGTATTTCCATCTCCAAAATCCCAAACATAAGTATCAGCATTCAGGGAATTATTTTGGAAAGTAAAAACACCATTGTCATCGTTAAATGTAAATGCAGCTTCAGGTTGTGGCTCAACATTAAAAGATTGAGTGATAGAATCTGTCCCTGCTGAATTGGTTACCCATAAGGTAACATTTTGAGTACCTGCATTGGTAAAAGATATGGAATGAGGACCTTCTAAATCGGAGTCAGAGTAAGGCATGGCATCATCACCGAAACTCCAAGCGTACGTAACTGTTGAATTAGCTGTAGAAGTATTGGAAAATTCAACGACATCTCCTACACAAGCTGTTGGATTAGAAATTGCAAAATCAGCTGTTGGTTGTGTAGCAGCAGAGGCGAAAACATTAATATTATCAAGGTAGAGCATATTGCCATAACCTGTGATTTGTACAATTTTTATAATTATGGAATCTCCAGCAAATGCACTTAAATCTAAGGAAATATTTTCCCAATCATTGGCACTTTCAGGTTCGAAACGAGAAGTAGTTGATTCACTTATCGTCATTAAATCATCACCTCCTTCTTTAAAAATAATTCCTGCTAATTGGCTTCCACAATTATTATAAATTTCAACTTGTAAGGTATCAGAAAAATTTTGACTGTAAGGAGTATAAGCAAGATCAAATGAAAGGGTAGGTACATCTGAATTTGCTAAGTTGATAGGAATGGAAATCAATTCATCTTGCTCGCCACTAGCGTTATAATTAAAATTATTGATAAAGGTAACATTGGTACTATCTCCAACACTTCCTACTGTAAATGTAGAATCCCAAGTAATAGATTCATCAGGATTTAAAATTCTCCAATTAGCAGGCGGGAAACTAGATTCAAAATCTTCCATCACATCTAAGTCTATAGGAGATTGAATGAGTAGGTCAAAGTTGGTGGTCAAGGTATCATTATATCTCGCAGGATCATCAATGGCAGTCACCCAAGTTTTTAAATCATAATTCCCATCTGCTAGTAACTCAATAGGTGTAGAAAAAGTAAAACTACTTTCCATCCCAGGGGCAATGGTCCCCATGAAAGTTTCGGTTACAACTGGTTGATTATTAAATTGATAGGCAACTTCAAAATTAGATTCACTAGTGGTTCCTGTATTTTCTAATCGAATCATTACTACTTCACTAGTAGCATCACAGGCTTGTAAAGATGCTAAGCTAGGATTTAAAATTTCTCGATTGGCAATATCGGTAGGAGTGACGCAATTCAGCAAGTTTCCAATATGATTTATTGCTATGGTTCTTCGGCTTGCCAAATTATTGGCTCCAAGTGCTCTTACTGCAAACCAATTTTCGGCTGTTGGATCAGTAATAGGAACTTCAAATTCCAAATCCGCAGTTGTTCCTACTGATTCCATATATTTTTCTCCAAGTTTAAAAACCTCATATTCCGTAGCCGTTGAAATTCCTGTCCAAGAAATCAATACTGAATTATAACAGACGGTATCAACACTTAAATTTGTAGGAAGATTGGAAATGGTCAATGGTGCATCACTAATATCTGAATTATTCCCATTAGTAATTTTAAATAAAACTTGTCCAGAT
Source organism: uncultured Saprospiraceae bacterium (assembly GCA_937918905.1). Classification (GTDB taxonomy): domain Bacteria; phylum Bacteroidota; class Bacteroidia; order Chitinophagales; family Saprospiraceae; genus CAJQQY01. The sequence continues at coordinate 18,156 of CAKZSH010000008.1, read as the reverse complement.
GATTCACTTGGAACTGTCCATTCGAAAATTCTATCAGCACCACTTGCCGTTGCAATAGTATTCCATACATTACCACTATCCAATGAATACTCTAAAAGGTAATCACCAGTTTGGTCATAAGCATCCCAATGAATATTTAGATTTTCTCCAGGAACCAACCCTTCACCACCGTTAGGATAAGTAACTTTAATTTCATCAGTAATTAATTCATATACAATATAGTATTTGATATTTCCAAAAGGCAATTCAAAACCTGAAACGTCTAACGAATAAGTTCCTGCAGCAGGTTGATGAATCGTAACTTGCTCCATATTATTTAATCGATCGATCCCTGGTACCGCAGGTTGAGCTAAAGTGGCAGGATTAGGAAAAGGATCTAAGACCCAAGGCAAGTAGCTAGTCGAATCATTATCATGAACTACCAAATCCAAATCATTAACCAAACCTTTATCCACGCCAGGAACAGCATCATGATCCATCCAGTATAACATGAATTTTACTTGCTGCACTCCATCTGGAATTACAATATCATGAGTATTCAATTCACCTTGGTCAATTGTACTGTCCAAGTATCTGCCATCTTCCAATAATCTAACTGCACGATAAGCATTAACTGCTCCCCAACCTGTACTAAAGTCAGGGCCTTCATTATTCATGTCATTGGCAGTATTTAGCATAGTAGCTTTTATCAATGCGGATTCAGGAGTATTTCCAGTTAATTCTTGATAGGCTTGGTACAATTGTGCCATTACTCCCATCAATGAAGGAGCAGCAAATGATGTTCCTGATGTTTCTCCTACATATTCATTATCAGGAAGGGTAGAGGATACGACTCCATTGGCACAAATGTCAGGTTTAATCCGACCATCCTCAGAAGGGCCACGACTACTTGATGGTACCAAGTCTCCATTGGAAGTTAAACTTCCTACAGAAATTGCATTCTTTCCAATTTTATGGCCACCTGTAATATTTCCCCATCCAGCTCCAGCTCCATAACCGCAATTGCTATTTCCACTATTACCAGTAGAAAAAATATGCGCTAAAGTTGGGTTTTGAAAAATTTGAAAATCTACGGTCGCAGAAGTTTCGGTATATCCACCATTACATACATTTCCATAAGAAGAATTGGTTAATAAAACTCCTTCATCTTGATGCATCTCCAAAACCCCATCCATGAAATTACCTACATATTGACTGACATAAAGATCAGCTCCTTTAGCAGAACCTCTTTGAGTTGGATCTAAATTTCCAGCACCTGTAGCAACTCCTGCTACTCGGTCACCGTGCGTACCGCCTCCTGGTAAGTCTTGAAAAGTTCTTCCATGAAAATCAATATGTGGGCCAACGGCACCATCATCTCTTACCAATATTTTCACCCCTGTTCCATCATAATGTCTGCCCATTGGGAAATCACTATCTAAGACGTTGGCTCTATGAAGACTTCTTCCTTCATCTTGTTCTGGTTGATGCGGTGCTCCAATTTGATCCACATAAAAGATAAAAGGAAGCGAAGCAATTGAAGCTACTTTTTCATTAGGAACCAATATTTCTAAAAATGCAACATACTCGGATGACTTATCGATCACGATTCTCTCTGCTTCTAATTGCCGAACTACATATGATTTGGAAAGATTTTTAAAAAAGGCAACGGAAAGTTTTACATGATTTTTTTCCTTAGCCCAATCATCAAAAATTCGAGATTGCACCGCTTCACTTTCTTTCCACTCATTTTTTATTTTGGAAAAACTACGAATAGGAAAGTTTTGTAATTTTTCGAAAGATAAACCAACTGGGATACTTGCCAAGTAGGCTTTGTTAGGAATGTAGTGTAACAAATCAACGCCATGTTCTTTTAGATTTCTTTGTGTGGTTGCATTTGGGATTTCATAAAATTGAATCAATCGGTAAATTTTTCCTTCCATGATTTCCTGAGGAAGAATTTCACCATAAGATTCTAAATGTTTAAAATTTTCTTCTAATTGAATTTTTTGTTTTTTAAAAAGGAGGCTATAATCCACATTTAAATTTTGCCCAATTGAGGGAGCACAAAAAATAAAAATTAAAATAATTGCAAAAAGGTTTTTACGTAAGTTCAATTTCATCATGATAAAAGATTGTTTTGCATAAAAATACCTTTTTACATTTAGAAATTTCAAAAGATTAATTGGTTTTGAAAGTAAGTTTGCGGACTTTATTGGTTAATTGGTGAACTGGTTGATTAGTTTATTAGGTGACGAAAATATTTTGAACCTCATTAATGAATTCACCCAGTCAATTCAAAATTATTCGACCATAATAAACTGATTGACCAATAACCCATTTCCAAAAACAAAAAACCCATTTTCGAAAATCAATTCGAAAATGGGTTTTATTAAAAGCTATTAAAATAACATTTTATTTCTTTTTCCGCATGTTCATTGTTACACGCATACATTTCCATAAATCTGGCCCTATTTTATTCGCTTTTTCTTGATCCTCTTTCAACCATTGCTGCCATTTTTTCTCTCCTAATTTTTTGCTAAAAGGATAAATCAAAAGTACCCATTTAGTATTTCCCATCATCCCCTGCAAATTTTCGATGTCAAAATATTTTTGGAACATATCGAAAGTCTCCTTTGTAAATGGATATTCCCAAGCACTATCTTTTTGGAAAGGTCGGTAGATTGCACGAAGCGTTTTTAATGGCCAGTAAGTTGCCAATGGATCAGAAGTAATCACTTGCCCTCCAGGAGCTAGGACTTCATCTACACGAGCTAAAAATGGCTCCATATATTTAAAATGATGAAAAACAGATTGTGCATATACTACATCAAAATCTCTTTCTGCAAAATCTTCTGATAAGAAATCAGCAGCCATGGTAACGGCATTTTCAATACCAGCATCATTTATTTTTCTTTGCAGTTCAGCAGTTGCAGATTCACTCAAGTCTAATCCAACATAATATTTACTTTTTCGAGCTAAATCCAAACTTAATTGGTTTCCAGCATGGCAACCTAAATCCAGAACTTTTTTATCTGAAAGGTCACCCATCCATTCCCAATGCATAGAACTCCACATTTCGAATTCCCCTAAAGAATTTACAATCGTTCCATAACCTGAACGCATTTTAGCCCAAGTTCTTCCGATAATATTACCATCATACTCGAATTCTTCTTCCTGAGGTTCGTACTCATAAAAGTCTTTTTGAACCTTATTGGTTTCGAGCATTTTTTTTAATTGAATGTCTTTGTCTTGCATGACTGTGATTTTAAATTTGTCCGAATGGGTATTTCGGTATTGGTTAAAAAAAGTTTCTTATAAAATAAGGCTCTTTAACAAATTCTGTGGTTTGAGTTAGGTTAAAGAACGAAAAATAATAAATCTAGGTCAAAGCCTAATACTTATTAATAGCAAATAAATCGCCAAAAATTCAATTTCTCGTAATACGGTTTAGGAAATAGGAAAGTCTTTTGTGGGATGGAAAATTTTAAGACCTCTTTCATTCTGGAAGTTGCCGCAAAATTGCATAATTTCTGACAAAAAAACCATGAAAAAGTCACCTTTTTTAGGGAAAAGTCATTTTTGTGTGAAAAAAAATTTGGGTTGATGTATTTTATTTTTTCCAATTTGAAGATTTACGCCAAATCCTAAGATAGTTCCTTGAGAAGGAGCAAAATCTATGGATGGTTTGAATTGCAAACTTAAATCATCACTTACATCAAAAGAAAGTAAGTGAGCAGTAGAATAGGCTTCGGCAGCAGTAAGAATATAAGCTAAGCCAATTCCGATGTAAGACATTTGCATCCACTTCCAGCGTTGGTCTCGAGCATTTTTTAAAACCGTATCAGATACTAATCCTTCATAGATACTTGTAGTGCAGTCTAGCCCATCTACCATGAAGCGATGCTCTCTTTTTAGTTCTAAATAATTTTTTCGATTATCAGTTATCCCATAAATCAATCCTCCAAATGCCCCATAAATCAATGGAAGTTTTATGTACCAATGTTTCTTATTATAAATTTGACCAAGCCCTGGAAGAATAGCTGTAAGTATCACAGCTTTGCGGGGAGATGGATAATCTTTTTTAAAATATCGAGAAACGAAATTTCCTTTTTTCTTTTTCTTTGATGGAGTAGGAGTGGTGATTAGATTTTGAATAGAATCCATTTGTTCAGGAACAATCACAGTTTTAGTAGAATCACTTTGACTAAAACCTAAAGTGAATTGAAATAAAAAAATGATTGCCCAAATGAATTGTTTTCTAATCATGATTTTGAATCTTATTTTTCTAATCTACTAGACATAAGAGAAAAGACATAAGATTTAAGACTGCCTGCGGTCTAGTTATTAACGGATTTTGAACAATTTATATAATCGTAAAAATCTTACATCTAGTAGAAAGCCTTATCTATTGAAATCCAATTTTCTTTTTGTCAGCTTTCCTTAACTCTGTTTTTATAGTAGCCATTCTGATTGCAGTTACAGCAGCCTCTACTCCTTTGTTGCCATATTTTCCACCTGCACGATCAATTGCCTGTTGTTCATCATTAGGAGTGAGTACGCCAAAAATACAAGGTACCCCTGAGGCAATACCCAAATTTGTTAGTCCAATGGAAACGGCATTGTTGATATATTCATTGTGATTCGTTTCGCCTTTAATTACACAGCCGATACAAATGACTGCATCGAATTTTTTATTTTGCAATAAAATTTTCGCGCCTACTGGTAATTCAAACGTACCTGGAACTTGAATGGTTTGGATATTATCTTCCTTCGCATTGTGTTTGATGAGTGTATCATAACAACCTTCGTAAAGGGTATGAGTGATTTTTTCGTTCCAATCCGCTACTACAATTCCGAATGTCATATCCTCCGCAGAAGATAAGTTTTCCTCATTATAATCTGATAAATTTTTTAATGCACTTGCCATTTTGAACGGTTGACGGTCGCTGCGCTTGACGGTAGATGATGGACAGATGATGTCAAATGAAATGACCTGAGTTAATAATTGGTAATGATTCGTGATTGGTAACTGGTAACAGGTGATTCGTTCCTATTACTTTTAAGAAATATGAATTCAATATTTTTCGATACTAATCATCCATCATCAGTTACAATCACACATAACGAAAAAAAGGCAAGATTATAATCTCACCTTTTTTCAATTGTAGTTATATATTTATTTGCATGTGTTTTTTGGGGAAAACACGTTGTTCTTAATTCACACTTACGCGTGCGATGTATTTATCAATATCCTTTCCCTCTGGAGAGTTAGGATATTTACTTCTTAAATTTTCAAAAGTAGATTTTGCTTCAGCCGTATTTCCTTGGTGTTCATAAAGCAAACCTAATTTTTTCATGTAGTAAGCTACTAAAAATTCATTAGAATTTTGTGAAATAGCTTTTTTATAATTGCTTTCCGCTTTACCTAGGTCGCCAAGTTCAGCATGTGTATCGCCCAAAACACCATAATAAGTGATTGGTAAAACAGAACCATCAGGGCTATAGTCATTCAAATAAGACAAAGCTACATCGAATTGTCCCAACTGAAGATAACTTACACCAGCATAATAGTTAGCTAAGTTTCCAGTAGAGGTTCCACTATATTTACTAGCAATATCAATGAATCCTAAGCTACCACCACCTGGATTGGAAAGTGCCAAAGCAAATGAATCTCTCTCAAACATACGTTCTGCTTGAGACATTTCTTGAATAGCCTCTGCGATTCGAGGGTTTTTATAAAAATTCTTATATGCATAAAAGCCACCAAATAATAAGACAGCAGCAAGCAATCCTCCAAGGATTAGATTTTGGTTACTTGAATAAAAATCCTGAGCTTGTTCAGTTTTTTCAGCTAAGTCTACCAAAGTTTCTTCTTGCTTTTTTTTATTTCTTCTTTTTGCCATAATAGTAAATTGTCTAAGTCTAATTTACCCGATTTATTGGGTATAAAGGTTTTCAAAAATTTGCGCAAAAATAGGTATTCTTTTTATTTAATGCCTACTATTTTACAATAAAAAAAAGGAACAGTAGAACCTGTTCCTTTTTATCCTATCTTTTTACGAGATTATCTCGTAGTTGTTTAATTTTTAAGTCAAAAACGGATAATCTTCCTGTAAGTAATTATCATCATATAATTCATCAGGATGCGGAAACTCTGAAGCTTCAGCGAATGCTACTGCCTCTTCAATCTCTGCTTTAATTTTAGTTTTGATTGCTTTGATTTCGTCTTCAGTTGCAATTTTATTATCTAAAATTTTCTTTTCAGTAATTTTGATAGGATCCTGACTTTGATATTCTTTTAACTCATCCTTTGTACGGTACTTTGCTGGATCAGATACAGAGTGACCTTTGTAACGATAAGTTTTGATTTCCAAAAAGTAAGGCCCTTTTCCTGATCGAATATGATCAGCAGCACGAGTTAAGGCTTCGTGTACTGCTTCTGGTTCCATTCCATTGACTGCTTCGTTAGGCATATCGAATGCATCCCCAACTCTATGAATATCTTTAACATTACTCGTACGTTCTACGGAAGTACCCATTGCGTAATGGTTATTTTCACAAATATAAAGTACAGGTAATTTCCAAGTCATCGCCATATTGAAGGATTCGTATAATGCTCCTTGTCGAGCAGCACCATCACCAAACATAGTTACACACAACAAATCAGTTCCTCTATATTTTTCAGCAAAAGCGATTCCTGTTCCAATTGGAATTTGAGCGCCAACGATTCCATTTCCTCCAAAAAACCGATGTTCTTTAGAAAAGAAGTGCATCGAGCCACCTTTTCCTTTTACTACACCCGTTCTTTTTCCATATAATTCTGCCATACATTTTCGAGTGGAAATACCTCTCGAAATAGCAATACCATGTTGACGGTAAGCGGTAGCAATAGCATCCTCAGGACGAATTGCAGAAACTAATCCTGCTGCGATTGCTTCCTGTCCAATATAAACATGAAGGAAGCCACGAATTTTTTCTTGACCGTATTTTTGAAGTGATTTTTCTTCAAAACGTCTAATTCTCAACATCGTCTCATACCAGTTCAAATAAGTCTCTTTACTATATTTTGGTTTTTTACCTCCTCGTTTTGAGGCTTTTTCAACTACTTTAGTCATTATTTATCAATTTTTATTAAAATGTGATTGATTTAGGGAATAAAGATAATTTTAAAAATAGAATCTGCAAAATTCAATTATTTTTGTGCGAACTTTTTTGCTAAAAATTTTAGATGAAAGTTCTTTTTTAGCCGCAAATTTACGCTGATTTTTTATGATGTCGAAAAACGCGTTATAGAAAAATCATAGAAGATCAGCGTAAATCTGCGGCTAAAAAAATACAAATTTTTGAATCCATAATCATTTCATGTATTTACATCAAATAAAATTGACTCAATTTAAAAACTACGAAACTGCCGATTTTGTTTTTAGTCAGCGGTTGAATTGTTTTGTAGGGCAAAATGGAATGGGTAAAACCAATTTGTTAGATTCCATTTATTATTTGTGTATGTGCAAAAGTCATCGTGGGGTCAATGATAGAAATGTGGTGCAACATGGAACTGATTTTTTTAGAGTGGAAGGTTACTTTACTAACCGATCCGATCAGGAAGCAGGAAAAAAATCAAAAGATAAAATTGTAGCAAAAGTGCAACCAGGGAAAAAGAAAGTTTTTGAAAAAAATGATGTGGAGTATCAAAAACTTTCTGAGCATATTGGTTTGTTACCTGTCGTTATCATTGTACCTGATGATACAACCATGGCGACAGAGGGAAGTGAAGAGCGGCGAAGGTTTGTAGATAATACTTTGTCGCAGATGGATAAGAATTATTTGAAAAACTTGATTACCTATAATAAAGTATTAAAACAAAGAAATTCTGCGCTGAAAAAATTTGCTGAAACTCGTTCCTTCAATCCTACCTTATTAGATACCTATGATGCTCAACTGATCGAACCTGCTCAAATTATTAGTGAAAAACGTAAAACTTTTATCGAGCAGTTTAAACCTGTCTTTAATGAATTTTACCAAATCATTTGTAATGGAAAAGAAAAGGTGCAATGCGGATATAAATCTAATATTGATTCCAATAATTTTAAAGAATTATTAGATGCTTCAAGAGAAAAGGATCGAATCTTGGGACGAACGACTTGCGGCATTCATAAGGATGATTTAAGTTTTAGAATAGAAGGACATATGCTTCGGAAATTTGGTTCGCAAGGACAATTAAAATCTTTTGTTTTGGCACTTAAATTAGCGCAATATGATTTTTTGAAAAAAAACCATAGTTCCAATCCTATTTTATTACTGGATGATATTTTTGATAAATTGGATGAGGAACGGGTACAACAATTAATTCAATTGATTTTAGACAAAAATTTTGGACAAGTTTTTATTACAGATACTCATGAAAATAGAGTAGAAGAGATTATTAAAAATTTTGAAACAGACTTTAAAAAATTTTATATTGAAGAGGGGAAGGTGAAAGAGAAGTAATTGGCGAGTTAGTTGATTAGAGGACGAAAATATTTTGAACCTTGGGGGTTTCTCACAAAATAGACCAATACTGATGACGACCTAATATTATTCGACCGAGAGAGTCGGATTTACATCCGACGGCTAAGAAGAAAATTAATAGACAGCGTTAAATAAATACCCCCTTATTCGTTATACTTCTTAAATCGTAAATCTGTTTTCCTTTTCCCATCTTCCCACCACTCCTTCTTCAAATTTTGTTTTTCGATAAAATATTGATTCTAAAACCTACCAACCTCCCCGTCTTTTTTCGCTATCTCTTCTATCATCTGACCTTGGTTGAGGTGCTTTACCAACTCTAAAGTTTCTAAAATTATAAGTAAAATTAAGCATTACGAATCTAGTTAATGCCTGTGTTTGAATATCCTCAATATAAACTTCAGTAATATTTCGTTGGATAGAATTATTTTGTTTTAAAATGTCAAATGCTGAAATTGAAATTTCACCTAGCTTATTTTTAAATATTTTTTTTCCAATACTTGCATTCCATAACCAATAGTTTTGGTTAAAATCATCTGACAATCCACTATACAACTGATGATTTAGATTGGTACGAAAAACTATATCTTTTCCAAAAATAATATTGAATTTTACTCTTGAAGTTTGAGTAATATATTCGTTATTGGTAGCAGCGTTAACGGTATTTACTGTAGAGGTTAAGCCTGTTCTAGATGAAATGGTAAAATCTACTTTTTCGGAAATATTGCTACTTAAAACCAATCCACCACGGTAAGTTGTATTTTTAGAAATGTTGGAGTCGTCGTTGATTAAACTAGGCGTGTTGGAATAATTATAAGCGAAGTCAAAGTTTAAATTTGATTTAATTTTAGCTAGTGGAACACCATAGGAAACAAAACTGCGAGCATCCCAATACCCAGACATATTGATAGGTTGAGTGATTTGTGTACCCGAATTAAACGTGTTGTTATCAAAGAAAGCATTACTGAAAATGGGATTATTAGATTCTTCTGTAAATAGACTATTTCCAATATAATCCTGCTGTACACTTCCACCCAAAAGGAAAAAGAAGACAGTAGATTTTTCAGTATTTGTTTTTTGATAACGAGCAAATAATCGATGTGAAACGGATTGTTCTAAATCTGAATTTCCCGTTGATAATTGTAATGGATTTGAATTATCAATTACAGTTTGTAATTGTTGTACTTGTGGTGCATTAGAATTGGAACGATAAAAAACTCTTAAATTCTCTTGTCGTGATGGTCTATAACTGAACATTGCAAATGGAACAAAATTGATAAAGTTCTTAGAAATAGATCCTGATGGATTTGGAAAAGTTTCTTCCCCATTGAGTTCGGCAATTTGCAGTCTTGCTCGAGTTGTAAACCTTATTTTCCCCTTTCGCCAGTTATAACCGATACCTCCAGTTTGAGTTACATAATTACTTGAAAAGACATTACTCAAAGCAATATTTTGTAGCGTATAATCTTCAGTATTATTTGAAAAATCGGAAGTGATTTTATTCGATTCTTCCTCTTGATAATTGGTTCTATATTCAAATATCAAACTATGATTTTCAGCAATTGGCTCGGTGTAAGAAATATTACCAGATATATTCCAACCCTTGACATCTAAGTTAGAGGATTGGTCTAAAGTATCGGTAAAAGGCATGGCGTCAAAGTAGGCTTCATCGGTTTCAAGAAAGCTGTCGCCATTTTGTTGGTTCGCTCCCATACCCACATTAAGTGAGATGGTACGACCTTTTTTGGGGAAACGATGACGGAATAAAACATTATTGGAAAAGTTCATTCCCGCTAAATCAGTATTCGTAAAGTTCTCGGTACTATTCAATAAATTATTTCTAAATGCGGTTTGGCCCGATAAACTTTCTTCGCCTTTATTGACCTGCCAACTTGCTCTTGGACGCATGATGATGGAATTGGATTCATTGATTTTATATTCCAATTTTAAATTAGCTCTATGATTAAAATTGTCAGTTTTGCTATCACTTGATTCATCATAAATTTCGCTAGCTTCCTGTCTATCAATAAATTGTCGAGTTAGTTGTTCCAAAGAAGAGTTTTCACTTAGGTTAAAAAAGTAACTTCCAGTTGCTTCTAATTTTTCTCCCCACTTGTCAGAATAATTGATGCCCATTGCATGAGTTGATGCAATCCCTCCTTGTTGTTGAACTAAAAAATCATTGACAGAACCTCCACCGCCTCGGCCACCACGACCACCTCTTCCACCACGACCTCTTCTACGATTTCCTCCAGAACCCACAACGCCTAAGAGATCTTCTGTAGAAAAATTTTGGATGTTAATATTATTACTTTGTCCTATAAGTGAAATACGTTGGTTGCCATTAAAAATACTGAAATTCCCACCTGCTTTATATTTATCTTCATAACCATAGCCGACTTGAATTTTTCCAAATTGTCCAGTTCGCATATTAGTTTTAGTGACAATGTTCATTGTTTTTGTGGTTTCTCCATCATCTACACCTGTAAACTTCGCTTGGTCGCTTTTCTCATCAAACACCTGAATTTTGGAGATCACTTCAGCAGGTAGATTTTTTAAAGCCGCATTGGGATCATTTCCAAAAAAAGGTTTTCCATCCACAAGTACTTGCTCCACTTTTTCACCTTGAGCTTGTACTTCACCATTTTCGATAATCACTCCTGGCATCTTTTCCACGAGTTCTTCCGCAGAGGCATCAGCTAGTGTTTTGAAGGAGGAAGCATTGTAGGATGTAGTATCACCCTGCTGGGTCGCAATAAGAGCTTTTTCTTTTACCACAATTTCATTGAGTTCAGAAGTCGTTGCTGAAAGGACAATTTTTCCTAAATCAATATTTTGTCCATCAAAGGAAATTTCCTTTTCATAATTCGCCATTCCAAGAAATGTCACTTTTATTTTGTAACCACCTTTTGGAACTGATGTGATTTCAAATGTACCATCAGCCATAGAGATGCTTGATTTCACTTCATCTCCCCAAGGGTGATTGATAGAGATATGAGCACCAGGTAAAGGCGAGTTGGCGTTATCAGTAATTTTTCCTGCGATGCTGCCTGATTGGGCAAGAGTTGTGAAACTAAAAAGTAAAAATGCGAATAAAGGGAGTAGATTTTTCATCAAATAAATTTTGAATTTTAGTTGAAATGTAAAGATAGATATTTGATGCTTTTAAAAAGAAATACTTGTGTTAAGGTAGGGCAAACGCACTAAACCCAACTCACCACGTGTATAGGTGTATAAGTGTCAATGTGTATATGAAGGTGATCCCAAATGAATATTTTCTTTAAAAAAAACGTGACTATTCAGTAGTAGCTGTACAGGAGTCAAGGTCTGACTTTTTGAGATACAACAGGCTTTGACTTATGTTGATGTTCTTATAAGTCAAGGCTTGACTTGAAAAGTCAAACCTTGACTCGTAGTCTTTTTATGACTTGGTATTTTATTTGATTGTATTAGATGACCCACCTAATTTAATTCATACCCCTCATATTTTTTGAAAAAAAAATCATGAGAGAGAATTCCAAAATTTACAATAGAAAAGACAGTTTGCTGTACTTTTTCCTAATCATTTTTACTTTTTTACAAAACCATATTTCTGCACAAGATTTAAATGGAAATTGGCAAGGGCGATTCTATTTAGATGGTTCTTCACGGAATTGGTCTTTTGAAATAGATTTAGAGCAAGACCATTCTAAAATTAAAGGAATAGGAAAACAGATAGAAATTTCTCAAAAAAATCAAACTCGTAATATTAATTCCACATTTACACTTAATGGCTATTTCAATGGAGACAGATTGGTCTATAATATGGATGAGGTATTATTTTTAAAATCACCAAATGGTCAATGTATGGCGAGGTGTCAATATCAATTTGTTGAGAAACGATCGAAATATCAATTTATAGGAGAGTGTAATCGTAACGGTACTTTTTATAAAAATGAAAATTATTATCCCAACCATCTTGCTTGCAATACACCTGCGACAACCAAAGTAATATTTGAAAAAAATAAGGATATCAATGGTCGAGAAACAGAAGTTGTGGAAACCGTAAATGTCGATCAATCGAAAGTGACCATTAAAATTTGGGATAGTGATAAAGTGGATGGTGATATAATTTCTTTAAATCTCAATGGCTATTGGATTCTCAAAAATTATAAAATTACAGATAAGGTAAAAACGATTATGTTTACTCTACCTCAAAAATCAAACGACCTTATTTTATATGCAGAAAATTTAGGACGAATGCCTCCCAATACTGCTGCAATTTCTGTTTGGATAGGAAAAGAAAAAATCAAAGAATTGGTTTTAAATTCAGATGAGGGTAGGAGTGAGGGAATAAGAATTTTAAGAAATTAAAATTATTTAATTCCTACTCCCTAAATTGACTCTAAACAACTCCTGTGGAAACTACTTCGAGAACTCCGTGTGATGGGGAAAGCGGGTAGGACAGAATTCTTAAAGTCAACGGCTTTAAGAACTTTTGTTTTTCTCATTCCACGTCCACGAAGTTCTCCTCAAAGCTACATTACAGAATTTTTTTAAAGCCTTCACCCAATTAAAAAAGTGCATTTATGTAACAACATAAATACACTTTCTTGTTTTTCTCTAGCTCCGCTCAATTTAGAATCCAAAGAGATTCCAAAATCCTTTCTTCTTTCTCTTTTGAGCCACAGGCGGAACTGTTTGTTCTTCTATAACAGGCGGTTTTTCAGGTTCATGAATAATAACTTCCCCACGATAATTGAGGATGTTCCCACCTTTGTTTACTTGATATTTTTTTGCGTCTTCGATACCATAAAATGGTTCGTCATTTCCCTCAATCCAAAATGCGCCTACTTTTCCATAAAAAGGATTGTTGATTTTGCTCATATTGAAAAGGTTTTGTTAATTAAAATTGTTTTTCGATTTGTATTGTAAAGATAATGAGTATTTGTTTAAAATTAAAATATAATTACTGGTAATTGTGTTTTTGCAAAATATAATTTTAGGTTTATAGTGTTACAAAAGAATTATTTTATATTAAAAATAAAGATCATTTTATAGAAAAATATAAAAACTAAAAAGTGTTTATTAATTTAGTTTTCAAGTACGACTTTTACAAAAAACAAAACAATCACTTATGGATGCTTTTATCAATTATTTTTCAGACATGCCTACTGCTCATCGTTCGGCATTGCTGATAGGTGGATTAACAATTTTTTTTCTAATTGAAAATGCAGCACCTCTTTTTGCAATAAAATACAATCGAAAAAAACATACTGGACTTAATTTATTTTTTACGTTGACCACTATTATTGTAAATTTTGCAATGGCATTTATTCTTGTAATGTCTGCGGATTGGGTAACAGAAAATGAATTTGGAATTATTAATTGGATTGGGATGCCATTAATAGCAAAGGCGATTATTGGTTTGTTGTTGATGGATTTGATAGGAGCTTATGCACCACATTGGGTAGAACATCATGTGGCTTGGATGTGGAAATTTCATTTGATTCATCATACAGACCAGCATGTAGATACCACAACTGCTAATCGACATCATCCAGGAGAAAGTGTGATTCGATTTGTTTTCACCTTGTTTTCGGTCTTTGCGGTAGGGGCTTCCATGTGGTTAGTTTTTCTTTATCAGTCGATGTCTGTTGTGATGACTCAGTTCAATCATTCCAATATAAAAATGCCTTCATGGTTAGACAATACTTTAGTTTTAATTTTTTGTACCCCAAATATGCATCGAGTTCATCATCATTATCGCCAACCTTATAGTGATACCAATTATGGCAATATCTTTTCTTTTTGGGATCGAATATTTGGAACCTATGTGGTAGTGGATAATGAAAAATTAGTTTACGGAGTGGATACCCATATGGAAACTTCTGAAACGGAAAGTATCGTGGAATTGCTCAAAGTACCTTTCCAAAAATATAGAGGACATATTCAATATGATAAGGAGGAGAAACTTTAGAGGGTAAGTTATAGTTATTGAGTTATTAGGTTATTGAGTTATTTCGAATGAATGTGTGTCTTTGAACTTGTTCTTCTTAGCCGTCGGATGTAAATCCGACTCTCTCATCAACAAAACGTATGATCTAAACTCTTGATTGTCAATGTTTTAAAATCAATATTATTCGACCGAGAGAGTCGGATTTACATCCTACGGCTAAGAAGAAAATTAATAGACATTGTTAAATAAACACCCCCCGAAATAACTCAATAACTATAACCTACGATTAAGTATTTTTAAAAAATCGGAGAACTTCTGTTCCAAAGATTTTTCTAGATGCCCACCATTTTCGATTTCTACTAATTCACTTCCCCAGATATTTGCAAAATATTCTGCCCGTTCAAAATCAACTACTTCATCATCGGTACTTGCAACGACAATGGTTTTAAATGGAAGTGGTTTTAAATGCAATGGAATAAATCCTGTAATATATTTTGGATAATCTCCTCGTTCTACATCACTTGGTGCAACTAGGATTGCTCCTTTAATTCGATGTTGAAATTTTCCAAACCAATTCACAATAGTCGCACACCCAACGCTATGCCCAATTAATATAGCCTCCTCCAAATTATGATGACTTAAAACTTCTTCCAATCGATTGATCCAAGTTGCACAATCAGGTTCTTCCCAATTGTCTTGTTCAATTCGAATAAAATCGTTAGGATATTGTTTTTCCCAAAGGGTTTGCCAATGGTATTCACCTGAATTTCTTAAACCGGGAATGTTGAAGTACATTTTTTTGCGGTAAAAATAAGTTATTTATTTTTGGTTGAATAGTGAATTGGTTGATTAGTTTATTAGGTCGAATAAATGTGATTATTAACTGATGTTTCGCAAAGATATTGATTAGGGAGTAGGTTATTTATTTCCTACTCCCTAAAACAGCCAAAGGAATTAAAAAATGAGGTAATCTATAAATTGATTCGTGAACCCACATCATCAATGTATCATCAATCATATCTAAATTAAAGTGCGCCCAGATTCGGGCTAGGGTAGTAGCTGTCCCCCAAAAGATAGCATAGATTAATGCCCACTTACTGATATTGCCTTTGAGGAAAATACCAATGGCCAATATAAAATCAAGAACACCTGCAGTATTTAAAATATGAACGGCATTGCCTTCGCTGACTCCTAAAATATCAATAACCATTTGGGTAAAGTTACCTGGGCGAGGGTAGTAGTCTAGTGCGTAGAGTCCGTGAGAGATAAATGTAATTGCAATTGCAATTTTCATCAACAAGATCAAGGACGTGTTTACGTTTTGTTTTTTCCATAATAAAAATAAAAAAATAGGTGAGCCAAATTGTAAACTATATTCCCAAAATTGTCCCCATTGAAAAAATTTTTCTTTACAATATAAAAAAGCCAAAAATATTAAACTTACGGCTCCTACAAGTAAGATGTAATTTAATAGGCGTGGAACTTTTTTAATCAATAACGCTACCAAAGCACATCCAAAATAAAACCAACCAAATCCCCTGATGGTATTTTGAATGGTATCATCCATATCCATACTTGTGATGAATTCTTCATAAGGCATCGAAGAAAAATAAGGTAGGATT
This sequence comes from uncultured Saprospiraceae bacterium, assembly GCA_937918905.1. Taxonomy (GTDB): domain Bacteria; phylum Bacteroidota; class Bacteroidia; order Chitinophagales; family Saprospiraceae; genus CAJQQY01. Next base: position 2,109 of record CAKZSH010000008.1, on the reverse strand, counting down.
TGACTCATCCATGCTTCATCCCAAAGCAAAGTACGAAAGGGAGCATCCCAAATAATGTGCTGCCATGCTCTTCCTAAAAAGACTGCAATAGTAGCAATTTGAATCAATAAAAAGACTTGTTGAAATTTTTTAGAAGACATGGAGGTATTGAGCTATTTGGCTCGAAGATAAGAAGAAAGGTAAAGATTTTGTAGTCTGATATAGTTGTCAAATGATTTAGCACCTTAAATTATATCAAACTATTTTCAGAAACCTAATTTTCATTTATAGGTTGAACGTCATTTAATTTTTTGGAAAAATTAGAAACGTTTTTAGTTTTAGCATTGAGTTGGGTTTCTGATTTTTTAATTTTAGATTCCTCCATTTGGGCTTCTTTCTCAGTCATTTTGCCTGTAGCTTTTTTTCGAGATAAATCCATTTTTGCTCGTTCAATTCTTGCCTTCGACGAATATAATCTATTACTTTTTTTAGCACCAATTCTCTTTTTAGTTAACTGGTGTTTCTTCATTTTTTCTTGCTTGGACAAAGGTTTTGCTTGATGTTTACCTTTTGCCACCTTCATTTTTCCCGATTTATTTAGAGGCTTACTCAATTCTTTTTGAGTAGATAAATCTTTAGTTTGATTTTGAGAAAAAGCACTTTGTGTTATAAACAATAACATCATGCTCAAAAGTGTAGACAATATTACTTTATTAAAAATCATAATTTATTTTTTTGTATAAAAAATACAGCAGTTTTTGTGCCATACCTTTTGTTTTTTCAAGGTAATATATTTTCAAAAAATAATCTCAGAGTTATTTTAAAATATATAAAAAACACATTATGTTTGCGTTCACAATTTTTTGGTATCTAATTTGTAAAACAAAGAATGATATTCATTAAAAGCCGATATAGCTCAGTTGGCCAGAGCAGCTGATTTGTAATCAGCGGGTCGGCGGTTCGAATCCGTCTATCGGCTCCAAACATGAAAGTCCTGAATCTTAATAATATAAGATTTAGGACTTTTTTTTGCTTTTTAAGTTATTAATCGTATTTTTGCGATAAACAAAAAAGATGGCTACTGCTAAAAAAGATTTATTTACAAAAAAGGAAAATCGGATTGCTGAATTAGCAAAAGCAATGGGACATCCTGCTCGTGTAGCGATATTGTTATATTTAATTAAAAAGAACAGCTGTGTATGTGGAGATATTGTTGGAGAATTACCGCTTTCACAATCCACCGTATCACAACATCTAAAGGAGTTAAAACGAGTAGGAATTTTGCAAGGAGAAATAGAAGGAACAAAAACTTGTTATTGTATCGACCCCAAAGTTTGGAAAGAAATGGAAGTTTTGTTTGGAGGGTTAATTCAAAAGTATAAAAGTGATTGTTGTTAATCATTTGAAACAGAGAATAACTATTTTTTTAAATTATATCATCGTATAAATACGATTGAATTTTCAAATCATAAAAATTTTTAAATCATGAACACAGGTGATTTTTTGGAATTATTAGAGAATAATGGTGATAAAGAATTGGTATTTGAATATCGTGAAAACGAATTTGTACCCAAAGCTTATCATATTACTGAAGTCAAAACTCAACATATCGATTCAGTTGACTGTGGAGGGATTGCACATTCTTATGATGAAACAGTTGTCCAACTTTGGATAAGTGGAACTGAGGAAAAGGAACGATCAATGGAAGCTGTGAAAGCACTTAAAATTTTCAATATTGTAGATGGTAAAAGGCCATTAAAAAGAGAAACACCAATTTTCTTTGAATGGGGGCATGCTGAATTGGCTACTTCAATTTACAAAGTGGAATCATTGAACATAAGTGATGATAAAATATTGGTAAAATTATTTGTTCCGCCAACTGTTTGCAAACCTAATGAGCTTGCTGTACTTGCCAATGGGGAAATGACAAATCTTGCAAGTTCAGGTTGTTGTGGGCCTAATAGTAAATGTTGTTAGGAAAAATTTTATTTTTTTTCAAAACTTAAATTGTTAATATCTTATATACGATTACTAAAACTTTTATAGGATGGTAATCGTATACTTTCAATAAGATGTTTATCCAGAATTAAAATGATAGTTCGTGCATTACAAAAAGAAGACTGGCCAGCG
>CAKZSH010000007.1 GCA_937918905.1 uncultured Saprospiraceae bacterium | reverse complement strand
ATAAAACGAAAGTAAATTCTGTCAGAGATCCTTCGAGTCGTTATTTACCATGGGTGTCAGCAGGGGTTTCGGTGATCTTACTCATATTTACGGTAAGTAGGAATTGATAAAATTAGTTAATCTTAGGAATGGAAAAATAATTAGGGACTAGGAATTAAATAATCTACCCAGATGACGAGGTTGTTTTTTTCTTTGAGGAAATGGAAAAATTAAGGCATACCCTGCGGTACGGCTTCATTTTTTCATGAGGTCAAAGAGAAAAAGAAGCCGTCAGGTGGGTAGATTATTTATTTCCTAGTCCCTAAATGCAGTTTTTGAAGGTCTATTTTTTCGACATTTTTTTCAAAAAAATACCTGCCTGCCGGCAGGCAGGATTCCGTAGCGTAGGCTATGCTCCCGAAGTTTCGGGATTGAAAAAACTGACAAAAAAATTCCCTCGTCAAAATTCTGCATTTATTAATTTTCCATTCCTTACATTGTTACTTTTTAAAATAAATTCTAAATAAAATATTTTTTTTGATAAACGATAACAAGACATTTACAAAAGAAGCCCATAAAGAAACGATTCGAGTGGATTTCCAAAAAATATTATCAAGAATGCTTTCTTATTGGTGGCTGTTCTTGTTGTGTTTTGGAATAGCTTTGGGCTGTGCCAATTTGTATTTGCGTTATGCAAATGCTGAATATTCGGCTCGTGCTATTTTGTTGATAAAAGATGCAGGGAGAAGTGGGAATATTTCAACTCAAGATATTTTATCAGCCAATGATGCCCTTTCAGGAGGGAAAGCAATGGATAATGAAATCCAAATTCTGAAATCATTAACCTTGATGGAGAAAGTGATTGAACGTTTGAATTTGCAAGTGCAATATTTTAGAATAGGGAATTTTAAAGAAACAGAAATTTATAAGGAATCGCCATTTTTATTGGATTCTTTTCAATTAGTTTATCAAGGTAATTTTGGAACTACATTTTTTTTGGAGCTAAGTGATTATAACAGTTTTTTACTCAAAAGAAATGAGGAAGATATAGGAAAACAATACTTTTACGGAGTTCCTTTTGAAAACGAGGTAGGACGTTTTACTATTAATTTGAATCCTGAAAGAGCAATTGTCAAGGGGCAATATAGGTTGACTATTGGCACCATTGAATCGGTCGCAACTTCTTATAAATTTCGAGTGATGGTTCAACGTATTGGAGATCACACTACATCAAGTGTATTGGATTTGAGTCTTTTAGATCCAGTTGCAGAAAAAGCAAGTGATGTGCTTAATACTTTGATTGATGTTTACAATGAAGAAGAAATTAAAGATGAGAATAAAGTATTAGATAACACACTCGACTTCATTGATAATAGGGTGGGAGATTTAGTCAACGAATTGGATTCTGTAGAAGGAGGGATCCAACGATTTAAAAGTAAGAATGAAATCATTAGCGAAAATGCATCGTCAAGTATGGATTATACTTTGACGGAGATACGTGGTTCGTTAAAACAAATTTCAAGTTACGAAATTCAAAAAAATCTTCTGCAATCACTTGAGAATTTTTTGATGCAAGATAACTTTGAAACAGAATTAATTCCTGCTAACCTCATTGCTGAAAACCCTGTGCTGTCGGGCTTGGTAAATCAACATAATGATTTGGTGATTCGTAATAAACAAATGGCATCAACTGCGAGTAAAAAGAATCCCTCAAGAATAGTTTTGGAAGATCAAATTACAGATACCCGTGGCCTGATTTTACAAACTATCCAAAACCAAAAACGCGATATTCAGATTCCAATTCAAAAAATAGAGGAAAATATTCGAGACCTTAAAAGAAGTATGAGTAGCATTCCAGGTATAGAGAAAAGACTACTCGAAAAAGTGCGTACACAAGAAGTTAAAGAAAAATTATTCCTTTACCTTTTGCAAAAAAGAGAAGAGACCGCACTCTCCGAAGCGGTTACGACTGCAAAGACTCGAACGATTGACAGAGCAAGAATTTCGAAGTTTCCAGTTTACCCTAAGCCCAAATTGATAATGATGATGAGTGGGGTGTTGGGATTAATTTTCCCTTTTTTAATAGTGTTAATTATTGGTTTATTTGAAACTAAGATTGACTCAGAGGAGATGATTAAACAGTTGAGTAGTATTCCAATATTAGGTCGAATTGCATTTAAAAAAGGAGATGAAAATATTGTAGTCAAACATGGAAGTCGTTCTGCTGTGAATGAAATGTTTCGTCTACTTCGTACCAATCTCAATTTTGTCAATCATGGAAAATCTAAGCAAATTATAATGATGACTTCTTCGATTTCTGGAGAGGGGAAAACTTTTATTGCTTTGAATTTAGGAATCACTTTATCGCTTTCAGGTAAGAAAGTTATTCTTTTAGGTATGGATCTTAGGAAGCCAAAGTTGGCTTCTTATATGGGCGTTCCTCAGGGAAAAGGAATCACAAATTATCTTGTAGGTCAAAATGGAGTTGACGAAATTATTCAACCTTTTCAAGATCATCCAAACCTTTCTTATATCACAAGTGGCCCAACTCCACCCAATCCCGCAGAACTTATTCTCTCTGATAAAATGCAAGAATTACTCAAAGAGTTATCAGAAAAATATGATTATATATTGATTGATACGCCTCCTATTGGTTTGGTATCAGATGCTTTATTGTTGAGAGAATATGTAGATAATATTTTAGTTGTAGTACGCCATAAATTCACTCGCAAAATGATGGTTAGGAATTTAGAAAATATGTACCAAAATGGAGAACTCAAAAAAACGAGCCTTATTTTTAATGGTGTAAAGCAAGGTGGAAAGTACTACGGCTACGGTGGATATTATTACGGAAAAAATCAAGGATACTATGTCGATGAAGAATAAAAAACAAGCTACTTACATCATTGCAGAAATCGGTCAAGCCCATGATGGTAGCTTGGGAATCCTACATTCTTATATCGATGCAGTAGCAGAAACGGGTGTGGATGCCATCAAATTTCAGACGCATATAGCAGAAGCAGAAAGCAGTAGTGCAGAACCATTTCGTATAAATTTTTCCTACGAAGATGCGACTCGTTTTGACTATTGGAAAAGAATGTCATTCTCCCTTGAACAATGGCAAGGCATCAAAAAACATTGCGAAGAAAAAGGATTAGAATTTCTTTCTTCTCCATTTTCTCAAGCTGCTGTGGACTTATTAGAATCATTAGAAATTAAAAAATACAAAATAGGTTCAGGTGAAGTGACTAATTTTTTGATGTTGGAGAAAATTGCTCGAACTCGGAAACCCATTATTCTCTCATCTGGAATGTGTTCGTTTGAAGAGCTTGATGCAGCAGTAAAATTTATCGAAGAATTTGGAAACGATTTAAGTATTTTACAATGCACTACTAGCTACCCAACCCCTGCGGAAAGAATAGGATTGAACGTAATTGGTGAAATGAAAAAACGTTACCCAAATCATCGTATTGGATTATCCGAGCATACTGCTAATATTGCTACAGGCATTGCAGCGGTTACATTAGGAGCAGAAGTTTTAGAATTTCATACCGTATTTGATCGAAGAATTTTTGGCCCAGATGCATCATCATCTTTAACAATTGATGAGACTACAACGTTGGTGAAGTCTATTCGATTTTTGGAAAAGGCGCAACAAAATCCTATTGATAAAAATGATTTGAGTCCTTATTTGGATTTAAAGAAAATATTTGAAAAAACATTAGCAGTCAATAAAGATTTACCGATAGGACACAAACTTACCTTTGATGATTTAGAAGCAAAAAAACCAGCGCAACAAGGGATCTCTGCGAATGAATTTAAAACTGTTATTGGAAAAAAATTAAGTGTTGCAAAATCGAAATATGATTTTTTAAAAAAAGAAGATTTAGCTTATTGAACAAGTAGCTCACGGTTTGACTTAAAGAAACTAGAAATTCAAGTTATTCGACACATTCAAAATTCATCATTCAAAATTATTCCCAAGTAAATGTCAAAAAGAAAAATTTGTGTAGTCATTACAGCTCGTCCTAGTTACAGCAGAATCAAGTCTGCGCTTCAGGCGATTCAAGATCATCCTGACTTGGAACTTTTATTGGTAATTGCTGCAAGTGCATTGTTAGGAAGATATGGAACAGCCGTAAAATATATCGAAAAAGATGGATTTCAAATTGCCGCAAAAGTATTCAACGTATTAGAAGGTGGAAATTTGGCAGCTCAAGCAAAGACTACAGGGTTAGGGATAATTGAATTGACCAATGTTTTTGAAAATTTAAAACCAGATGCTGTTATCACGGTTGCTGATCGTTTTGAAACCATGTCAACAGCCATTGCCGCTTCTTATTTAAATATTCCATTGGTGCATGTACAAGGTGGCGAAGTGACTGGAAATATTGATGAAAAAGTTCGACATGCTATAACCAAATTAGCTGATATTCATTTTGTCTCCACACACAAAGCCAAAGAGCGAGTTATCAAAATGGGAGAGCACGCAGATAAAGTTTTTCATACAGGATGTCCTTCTATTGATTTAGCATTTGAAATTAATGAGAATGGAAAATTAGATTTTGACCCATACGAACGCTACGGAGGAGTAGGACAAAAACCTGATTATAAAGATGGTTACATCATAGTCATGCAACATCCTGTAACTACTGAATATGAAGAATCTCGACAGCAAGCAATAGAAACTCTTGAAGCTATCAATCAGTTAAAAATTCCAACATTTTGGTTTTGGCCAAATGTAGATGCAGGTTCTGACGGTACTTCTAATGCGATACGATCTTTTCGGGAAAATAATGTAATAGACCATATTCATTTCTTTAAGAATATGGAACCTTACGATTTCTTAAAATTTCTAAATAATTGTAAATGTCTTGTTGGGAACTCAAGTGTAGGGATTCGGGAATGTGCCTATTTAGGTGTTCCTGTTGTTAATGTAGGTACTCGACAAAATGGAAGAGAACGTGGAGACAACGTATTGGATACTGAACATCATACATCACTTATTCAATATGCCATTTTAAAGCAAGTCAAGCATGGTAAGTATTCTTCTGATGATATTTATGGAAAGGGAGATGCAGGAATACATATTGCGAATCATTTATCCAAAGTGCCTTTAACTTATCACAAAACATTGAATTATTAAAATCAAGTAATAAAAATGACAACATCACTTGTTTTAGAATATTGGGAAAAAGAAGAATTGGATAGATATTTTGCAAAGAATAAATCCAAAGATAGCGAAGCAATCGCTATGGATAAAAATGATTTGGTTCGTATTCATCAGTTGATTCGGTCGAGGAAATGTTTTACCGTTCTGGAATTTGGAGTTGGTTTTTCGACCATAATTATTGCTGATGCTTTGAAAAAAAATAAACAGGATTGGGAAAAACTTGACCCAGTTCCAAAAATCAGAAATAGATTTATGTTCCAATGTTTTTCAGTCGATACTTCTGAAAAATGGATTAATATTTCAAAGGAAAGGATGCCAGAGTCGCTTCAAGATTTTGTAGAATTTCAACATAGTCGAGTAGAAATAGGAACGCATAATGGACAACTTTGTCATTTTTATAAAAATATACCTGATGTCGTTCCAGATTTTATTTACCTCGATGGCCCTGATCCGAAAGCAGTAGAAGGTTCTATAAACGGAATGACTTTTCAATGCTCGGAGAGGACAGTGATGTCAGGTGATTTATTATTGATGGAACCGATTTTATTGCCAGGTACTTTTGTCCTTATTGATGGGCGATCTAATAATGCTAGGTTTTTAAAAAATAACTTAAAACGTGATTACGAAATTATTTGGGATAAAGAAGGTGATGTAACCACGATTGAATTAAAGGAAGAACGATTAGGAAAATATAATTTATTAGGAAGCGACTTTTTAATGAATAGTTAATTATCAATAATCGAATATCGTATGTTTTCTTTTTTACAGCACTCGACTATTATTCATTTTTAATTATAAAATTAACTACTAAAGTCTAACATGAGAATACTCGGACTCATACCAGCAAGAGGAGGTTCAAAAGGAATCCCTCGAAAAAACATCAAACTACTTCACGGTAAAGAATTGATTAAATATTCTATCGAGGTAGGTTTGAAATGTGATTTGCTGAGTGAGATAATGGTTTCAACTGATGATGAAGAGATTGCAACAATAAGTAAATCAGTAGGAGCGAGTGTTCCATTTTTACGACCCGCTCATTTGGCAAATGATAAATCACCTACGATAGATACGGTCATTCATACTCTAGACTATTATGAAACGCAGAATGATATTTTTGATGCAGTTTGTTTGTTACAACCTACTGTGCCTTTTCGGAATTTAATAGATTTAAATGCTGCAATTGAAAGATTCATTCAAAGAGATGCAGACAGTTTAATTTCCGTAAGAGCAGTACCCCATGTTTACAATCCATATTGGATATATGAAGAAGATGAGGAAAGTGGGTTTTTAAAATTATCAAAAACTAGCGATTCCATTATTCCAAGAAGACAAGATTTGCCAAAGGCATATCATAGGGATGGTTCTATTTATTTGACAAAAAAAGAAATAGTGCTGCAAGCGAAATCACTTTATGGAGAGAAAATAATTCATCACGAAATGAAGAGTTCTCCCAATATCAATATTGATACGATGGAAGATTGGGAGTTGGCAGTTAAATATGCGAAAGAGAATTTCTAATGAATAAACATCAATCAAATATCGATGTATGTTATATAATTTCCCATGGCTTTGCAGCAAGAATGTTGCTGCAAACGGGATTAATAACTCGACTGACTGAAGAGGGAAAAAGTGTTGCCATCATCACGCCTGATGTGAATGATGAAAATTTAAAAGAGTTACATGATAATCCTTTGGTCAAAATATATGACCCAAAAATTGAACAAACTATTTGGGATGATGACTATGGCGTAAAACGAATGTACTACCTAGAGGATATAAAAAGTAATCCTGTTTTTTGGGAAAAACATCTGTATAGTATTTTATATAGTAAGTCAAAGCATCCTTGGAAAAGAGTTCGCCCATTTATTTATTATCCCATTCATCGACTGATAAAATATTTTCCAAGTATTCGAGAAAGATTTAAACAAAAAGAAAACAAATATCTTTTTTCTAAAAAAGCAAATATATTGTTAGAAAAGATTCAACCTAGCTTGGTTGTCTCTACTTATCCGATTAATTTTTTGGAAGCTAAGTTTTTATACGCTGCAAAAAAGAAAAAAATAACAACACTTATACATTTATTGAGTTGGGATAACATTACCAGTAAAGGAATTTTTCCAGTCATTCCTGACCAATTTATTGTTTGGGGGAAAGTGATGAATCAAGAGCTAAAAGAATATTATGGAACGGCTGACGAAGCCATACATATTTGTGGCGTACCACATTTTGATAATCATATCAGAGTGAAGAAAGCTCCTGAATACAAGGCTTTGTTGACGAAATTAGGTTTAGATGCAACGTTGCCTTATATTTTTGTAGCGATGAGTTCGCCTCGATTTGCACCTCATGAAATTGATATTGTAGAATGGTTAGCTAAGGCAATTAATGAAGATGTTTTTGGAAAAGAAATGCAGCTTGTAGTCAGACCACATCCTCAAAATGTTCAAGGAAGTCTTTCCGATAAAAGATGGATAAAACGATTGGATAATCTAAATGGAAAACGAGTTGCAGTAGATTATCCACAATTGGTCAAGAGTAAAGTTCGATGGAGTATGCGTAAGTCAGACATGAATCATCTTTCCAATTTGTTGGTAGGATGTAGTGTTTGTTTGAATTCAGGTTCTACAGTTTCCATTGATGCATTGATGATGGATAAGCCAGTTATTTTAACGTCGTTTGATGGTAATCGAAAATTATATTATTGGAAATCAGCAAGACGTTTGGTCGATTATCCGCATCAAAAAAAGTTTGTAGGATTGGGCGGAGCGAATGTAGTTCATTCTTATGAAACATTGGAAGAAGAAATTTTAAAATATATAACGAATCCGAATCATGATTTGGACCGACGTAGAAATGCTCTCGAAATGGAATGCCATATGAATGATGGCGCATCCACCGAAAGAGTTGTAAAAGCAATGTTACAAATTTTTAAAAACATGAAAGTTCATGCAGAACTCTAGTACAATTCAAATTGATTTAGATAAAGTATTGGTAACCTTGTTTTGTTGCTATGCTTTTTCTATGCCATTTGAGTTGATTCTAGAAATTCTTGTTGGAATTGATACGATATTTAAACCATTTCGGATACTGTCCCTTGTAATTATAGGTGTATTTGGAATTAAGGTTTTGACACAAAAATTATATGTAGATAAGCGAGACCGAGTAGATTGGTTATTGTATGGCGTATTTTTATATGGAATAATAATTTCATGTTTTAAAATAATAACAGGCGTTTTTGATTTTCGATTATTTCTCAATGATTCATTCCAATTTAGTTTACACGTTGCGACTTTTTTTATCTATAAATCAACTCCTATTACAAAAGAGCAAGCCTTAAAAATATTTAAATGGTTTCTGATTGGAGTTTCGTTGAATGCAGCTTATATCTATTATCGTTTCGTTTTAAATTGGAGTTCGGGACGACAAGCAGGTTTTACGGATAATCCAAATTACGCAGCATTTGGTTTGGTAGCTGCTACCACGTTCTTAATTTTAAAATCAAACTTCAAACAATTTAGAACTAATATTCTTCTAACAAGTTTTCTGATTCTTTTTCTGTTATATACTTTTGGTATAGAAGGGAGTCGAACTGGATTTATAATGTTTTTAGTAGCCAATATTTTGATTTTTTTCTTTTCAAGTATCCGAAGAAAAATTTCTATTTTATTAGTTAGTGGGCTTATTCTATTATTGTTAATTCCGGGACAAATTCAAAATTCAGCAATTAAAGGTCCAATGGTATTGATTAATAGGCTTAATAAAAGTATTGAAGGTGATGAAGATGTTAGGTTTGTAGTATGGCGAGGTATTTTTAGAGTATTGGAAAGTGAAGGATATGAAGGACTAGGGATTGGACAATTCAAAGCTAACTTTCCAAAATATTATTCAGAAGAATCGAATAAACTTATTTTGGAAATGACCAATTATGGATATTTTTTATCGCCACATAATGATTACTTAGCAATTTTAGTAGATTATGGTTTGCCAAGTTTATTATTTTACATTGCTTTTCTAGTGGCTTCTTTTTGGAAATTATTTCAAAATGTAAATCACCAAAAGATAGATGATGATGGTGAATTATTAGCGCAATTTTGTTTTATATTTTTCTGTTGTATAATCATCTTTGGAATGGCTGCTGAAAATTTCCAACATCAGTTATATTGGTTTTTATTGATGTTTACTACTAAACAATATTTAAAATAAGAACATTGGAGAAAACGATTTTTTTAAAAAAAGAGATAGAAGTTTTAATCGTTTCTGCTGGAGGAGTAGGTACTACTTTTTTGATGGATGCCATCGCTGCCTATAAAAAAACCAACTGTTCAGCTAACACCGATGGATATAAACATTTACCGATTCCACCGATTAGTTTTAATGACAATTTAAAAGTAATTTATGTTTTTGGTGACCCTGTTATGGCGAGTCTTTCATTGTTTAGAAGAAATTATCATCATACTCAATCGGTATGGGCTACAAAATTTCAACAATACAATTACGTGATTCCCGAAAATATTAATATTGAGGATTACGGTAAAAATAAAAGGGAAGGACACTACTTTGAAAATCATTTTAATAACTGGAAAGATAAATATCTCTGCTATCCCACTATGTTTTTAAAATACGAAAACATACACGATTCACTAGATGGTTTGTGTTTGTTTTTAGATTTACCAAATTCTTTTATTTATGATTTTCCCAAAAAAAAGAAAAGAAAATCATCTATTAAAAATCTTTCTGAAGAGGGGAAGTTAGGACTTGAAGAAATGTATCGAGAACATCAAAAAACTGTTCATGAATACGCTGATTTTTTTACCGTTCAACCCAAAAAAAATATTTATAGTAATGCTTTTACAAAAATATATAGGAATGCAATCGCTGATGCTTTTTTCAAGAAAAATACTTTCATAAGAAAGATTAAAAATAAAATATGGCAGTAAGGAAAATTTTAGCTCGTATCAAAAGAAAGATTTTAAAGAAGCCTTTTATCAAAGATAAAAAGTACCCTGCCTATTGGTTGGATTTAGTGTTGAGCAAAGAAAACGCATACCTAGTACAGATTGGTTCTAATGATGGAAAAACAGGTGATCCACTCTTTCAGTTATTTCAAAATAATAAAAATTGGAAAGCACTTTTTGTAGAACCTGTTCCAAGTAGTTTTGAAAAATTGAGGGCTAACTACTCTGATAGTCAGCGGTTTATATGTGAGAATGTTGCCATTAATGAAGGGCAATCTATGAGTTTTTATTGGGTTGACCCCAAGGCAAAAGAGACCTTGAAGGATTTGCCTTATTGGTACGACCAATTAGGTTCTTTTGACAAACAACATATTATTAAGCATTTCGATGGTGCATTAGAACCATTTATACAAACTAAAGTTTTAGAAGGAATAACACTTCCAACATTACTTTTACGAAATCATATTTCTAAAATAGATGTATTGCACATTGATACAGAAGGCTATGATTGGAAAATACTTTCACAGTTGGATTTGCAGCAGTATGAGCCAAAATTTATTTTATTCGAGCATCATCATTTATCACTTCAAGAACAAAATGAGGCGTATCAGTTTCTTACGGAAAAGTATTGTTTATTTATGGTAGGAATAGATATGTTGGCGGTCAATAAAAATTGTGGAGCAAACATAATTGAACAAATGGAAAAACAAATGAAATTGATAAATTAAGAAAATATGATAATTGTAAGACTAAAAGGCGGGATGGGAAATCAGATGTTTCAATATGCACTTGGGATCAAACTAGCTGATGCCTTAAACACGGAATTGAGGTTGGATTTATCTTCTCTCTTGGATAGAAGTAAAGGAGAGTTTGTATATCGAAATTATGATCTGCCTATATTTCAAGTCAATGACCAATTATTGATGCGGGAAGGTTTTCTAAAAACAATTTATAAACCCAAAATTTCTCGTATCACCAAAATGCTTCGACAATATATCAATAGTGGAAAAACGCATATCAAAGAAAAGCACTTTCATTTTGAATCTAAGTTGATTGCTCATCCTATGGATAATGCCATATATGAAGGTTGGTTTCAAAGTCCGAAATATTTTAAAGGAGTAGAAGATAAAATACGTAAAGAATTTCAATTCAAAGAACCTATTTTAGAATCTTCGAAATCTTTATTTGAGAAAATAAAAACCACCAATGCAGTTTGTCTAAATGTACGTCGGACTGATTTTTTAAAAGTAGATACTTTAAATACAACCGATAAAAATTATTTTTTTAACGCAGCCAATTATATCGCGGGGCAAGTAGAAAACCCCGTTTTTTATATTTTCTCAGATGATGTAGAATGGTGCCGTAAAAATATTGTTATGGATTATCCCATAGAAGTAATTGGGCATGAACATAAAGGAAGAAAATTTGGAAATTACATGCAACTCATGATTGCCTGTAAGCATTTTATTATCCCCAATAGTTCTTATGCATGGTGGGCGGTATGGTTAAATGGACATCCTGAAAAAATAGTTGTCGCTCCTAAAAACTGGTTCAACGACCCTAAAATAAATACTACGGACCTTGTACCTTCGGAGTGGATAAGATTATAATTATAGTTGATGAAGAAATATTTTATAAATATCGTTATAGTTAGTTTTTCAATCCTAATGACCTTAGGTGTTTTAGAGGTAGCAACGCGTGTTTTATATTCTGGAGAATGTCGAAATTATTATCAACATCGTATCAGTCAACCTGAGCCTTATCAAGATGCTGATTATTTTTCCAAAGCATTTATTCAAGAATCTATTTTTGACCAGCCTGGTAAATGGATTAATATCGAAGGAACACGGATGATTTATCCAACTAACTTTGATGGAAAATATTTTAATGTAACAGAACATTTACGGGTAACGACCAATTCACCAGATAGTTTTCAGAACACCATACACCTACTGGGAGGTTCTACGATCTATAATGCAGAAGTACCTGACCAATATACCGTGGCAAGTAATTTACAAAGAAAAATAAATAAAAAATTTCCGAATCAATACCGAGTGATTAATTATGGCGTAACTTCCATTAATACCGCCCAACAAGTTGAAAGATTAAAAATGATAGACTTAAAACCCAATGATAAGGTTATCTTTTATGGTGGTGTCAATGATGGATTACTTTTTACAACAGGCAAAATGGATGGGTGGATTATGGGCGAAAATCATATTGTCTACAACAAAAGTAATTTGAATCTTGTACAAAAACTACGATTTAAAATCTATCATAGTTTACATCGGAAATCTCATTTTGTTGAAAAAATCTTAAATCCTTATACTTATAATATTCCTCAACATTTATCAGACAGCATTCGGATTGAGGAAATGAAATCTCAATTATCAAATTCATATGAGCAATCAATTTTGATTGCGGATAAGTGGTGTAAAAAAAGCGGAACTTATTTTTATAATTTTTTACAACCCACACTTTTGACTAGAAAGAACAAAACTGCATATGAAAAGGAGTTACTTAAAAATCAATATTTGATACCCAAGGTTTGGAATTTGGCATTAAAGTATAGTTACGAAGTGTTACCTCTGGCGCATGATAAAATACAAAAGCAAGGAGTTTCAACTAAAGATCTAAGGCATATATTCGATAATTCTGTGCAAAGCCATTATTTGGATTATTGTCATATTACGGATAAGGGAAATCATATTGTAGCTATTGCCATCTTTGATTTTATATTCAAAGATTCAATCCAATAAGTTACTTTTTTACGTATATAAGGTTGCAAATTATTTAAATATTTTAAAACAACAATATGACCAATAGTACAAAAAAACTCCTAGTGACAGGTTCTTCTGGTTTAATCGGATCTGAAGTGGTTCGATATTTTGATAAGTTTGGCTGGCAAATATTTGGTGTAGATAATAATATGCGTGCTGATTTTTTTGGAGCTCGTGGAGACACTAGGTGGGTACAAGAGCAACTTATTAAAGAATGTCAAAATTTCAAACATGTTGAGTTAGATATTCGAAATCGAGCCGGGGTTCTTGAATTATTTGAAAAAATAAAACCTGATTATATTTGCCATACAGCCGCTCAACCTTCTCATGATTTGGCAACAGAAAGAACCTTTGACGATTTTGATGTTAATGCTGTAGGCACACTAAATCTTTTGGAGGCAACTCGACGTTCTTGCCCAGAATCTCCTTTCATTCATATGAGTACCAATAAAGTTTATGGTGATGGTCCCAACCATTTGAATTTAAAAGAAACGGAAACTCGATGGGATTTTTCGGATGAAAATTACTTCAATGGTATCAATGAAACCTTTTCTATAGATCAATGTAAGCATTCTCTTTTTGGGGTCTCAAAAGTAGCAGCAGATGTGATGGTGCAAGAGTATGGGAGATATTTTAATATGCCCACTTGTGCATTGCGTGGGGGGTGCCTTACTGGACCGAATCATTCAGGAGTAGAGCTGCATGGATTTTTAAGTTATTTGATAAAAGTCAATATGGTCGAAGAAGAATATACAATATTTGGCTACAAAGGAAAACAAGTACGAGACAATATACACTCTTATGATGTTGCTCGATTTATTGATGCCTTTTTTCAAGCACCACGAATCGGGGAGGTTTATAATATTGGAGGAGGACGAGATAATTCAACTTCCATATTAGAAGCCTTTACTAGAATCGAACAGATAAGTGGGAACAAGATGAAATATAAATATAGTGATGAAAATAGAATAGGAGATCACATTTGTTATATTTCTGATTTAAGAAAAATTAAATCGCATTATCCAAATTGGAATATTACTAAATCTCTTCAAAATGTATTTGAAGAGATCGCAGAAAGTTGGACAAAAAGATTAGTGTCATCATGAAAATATTATTGGTCAGTTGGAGTATATTGCCCAACAAAGGAGGCTCAAGTATAATCGTTGAAAATTTAGCCAAAAATTTTAGCGATACCGAAATGATCGTATTGGGGAGTCGCCAATGGATGCAACATACACCTGCCAATCGACCAAAAGGCATTGCTAAATTTTTATATTTTTTTAGTGAATTATATTTTTTTGGTAGAGGGTATCGCTACTTTATTTGGTTTAGAAAATGGCGGTTTCAACCTTTGGTGAAAAAAATAAAACAAATCATTTCTGAAGAAAAAATCACCCATGTAATAGGAGTATATCCAAATCCCTTTTATTGCCATGCTGCGTGCATTGCTGCTCGTGCAATGAACATCCCGTTTAGCTCTTATTTTCATAATACCTATATTGAAAACATTGCTATTACAGATCCTAAAGCTCCAGCTATTCAAGCAGAAATTTTTGAAAATTCACAATATATTTTTGTGATGAGTAAAGGGATGCAACGTTTTTATGAAGAGAAATATCAATTGAAAAAGTTTATTCCATTAGTACATACTTTTGATGAATTTCCTGATGACTCAACGCTTACAGGTATTCCAGGAGAAGATAAAAAACATTATAAGCTAGTCGCAATAGGCAACTTCAATGAGTCCAATATGGATGCGACTCGACGACTAGTGGAAGCGATAAAAAATAATCCAAAATATAGTTTGAGCTTATTTACTCATGTTCCAAAAGTATTGTTACGAAACCGAGGTTTGGACGTAGAAGCTATTGATTATCAAGGGTTTGTAAGTCCAGATGAAGTGCATGAGAAATTGCAAGATTATGATATTTGTGTGCTCACACATGGATTTACAGGAGGTTATGGAGCAGTAGAATATAAAACTATTTTCCCTACTCGAACTATTCCTTTTCTTTTGGCTGGGAAGCCAATTTTTGCACATTCTCCAAGTGGTTCTTTTCTCAATGATTTTATTTTGGAAAATAAATGTGCGGAATTAGTAGATAAAAAAGATACTCAAGGAATCATTGAAGGCTTAGATAAAATTGCTAATAACGAAGTTTATCAGAAGGAATTAGTCAAAGCAAGTAAAAAGACAGCAGAACTTTTTTATGGAAAAAAAGTAGTTCAAAAATTAAAAGATACATTAAGTCAAACTCAAAAAATAACAAATGAGATTGATTTATAAAAGTTGGATTTATAAAGTTTTAGCAGTTTGTAGATTTATTGTTATAAGAATTTACTACCGTGGAAAATTTCAATGTCCAACCCTTTCCATGATTGGAAGAAATTGTGGAATCCATATTTTTTCAAAAGGAAAAATAATTTGTAAGGAACGTGTTATTGTTGATGATAATGTATTGCTATTTGCCAAAGGAGAATTACATATTGGTAAGCGATTTGGGATTAACCAATATTCTAGAATCGTTGCCCATGAAAAAATAGAAATAGGAGACAACGTTACAATTGGACAAATGGTGAGCATCTTAGATCATGATCATCGATATGAAAAAAAAGCTGGACAACTAACGCTTGATGGTTATATTACTAGTCCAATAAAATTGGGTAACAATATTTGGATTGGTGATAAATGTACCATTCTAAAAGGAGTAAGCATAGGAGATAATGTGGTGATTGGAGCAAATACTTTGGTACATAAAGATGTGCCTTCGAATGTGGTTATTGGAGGAACTCCATTTAAGATTTTAAAGCAAATTTAAAGAAGAAGATAATTTTATATATGGGCTTCAATAGCAAGTAATGAATATTAAAATTTAATTCGTAGTATGTGTGGAATAACAGGCATCATTGATTGGAAAACTACTTTGTCGAGTAACGAACGGCAAAGCATCGTCCAATCTATGAACCAAGCTTTATTTCACCGTGGTCCTGATGCTGAAGGGGAATTTTCTCATCAGAATACAAGCCTTGCCATGCGTCGCCTTTCCATCATAGATCAAATAGGAGGCGACCAACCCCTCTTTAATGAGACTCGTGATATTTGTGTTTTTTTTAATGGAGAAATTTATAATTTTTTATCCTTAAAAAAATCGTTAGAAAATAAAGGGCATCAATTTATGTCTCATTCAGATACAGAGGTGCTTATTCATTTATATGAAGAATACGGAAAAGCAATGTTAGAAATGTTGCAAGGGATGTTTGCTTTTTGTATTTATGATATGAAAAAGAATCATTTTTTTTTAGCGAGAGATCGTTTTGGAGAGAAGCCTTTATACTATCATTTTCAAAATGGAATGTTTTCTTTTTCAAGCGAAATTAAATCTTTATTAGAAAATAAAAATATTGAACGAAAACTTAATCCTACCGCTTTACCCTATTATTTCCGAACGTCTCTTGTCCCAGAACCAATTACCCTTCTCAAAGGTGTAAATAGTATTCCAGCAGGACATTTTATTTTTATGACAGAAAATGAGTTTCAATGCAAGTCTTATTTTACACCGAGTTACGAAAAAAAAATCACTATTCAATCGGAGGAGGAAGCTATTGAATATATTACGCCTATATTGCAACAAGCGGTACAAAGGCAGACGGTTAGTGATGTGCCAATAGGCGCGTTTCTTTCAGGAGGAATTGATTCAAGCTCCGTAGTTGCATTGTTACAAAAACAGAGTAGCCAAAAAATAAAAACGTTTAATGTTCGATTTGAAGATCAAACATTTGATGAAAGTGTGATAGCCAAAAAAGTGGCGGAACATTGTGAAACGGACCACCACGAAATTTTTATCCCTAATTATGATTTTGATGAATCTATTTTCTGGAAAATAGTAGATCATGTTGGATTACCTTTTCGAGATAGTTCAGCAATACCTTCTTATTTGGTTTCTAAAGAAATTTCAAAATCTGTAAAAGTAGCCTTGTCAGGAGATGGTGGTGATGAATTATTTGGAGGCTATGACCTATTTCAATGGTATCAAAAAATAATAAATCTAAAGCAAATTCCACGACCTCTTCGTTCATTGGTCGATCAAGGCGTAACAGTTGCCCAGCATACACCTGTATTGAATAATGTTTCTTTTTTTAGAAAAATAAAAAGGGGAGTGCATACTTCGATGGCGGAAACTGATGATATTCCGATTGCTTTAAATGAAATGTTTTCTAATTCAAAAATAGAAAGTATTTTAGGAGAAGAGTTTTATAACAACGTACTTACAAATGGAGTTAGCTATCCATTGTTAAAAGAGCATCCTCAAGGATTTAAAGATTGGTCACCCTTGCGAAAAATCATGTATTATAGATTGCAACACACGTTGCCTTCCAATATGTTAATCAAAGTGGATCGGATGAGCATGGCGAATTCATTGGAAGTGAGAGCACCTTTTTTGGATTCTGAATTATTTGAAGCGTCGGTTCAACTGCCTGATAACCTGTTAGTTAAGGATGGTGTTGGGAAATATTTATTACGAAAAATAATGCAACCTCATCTGCCCAAAGCAGTTTTTGAACATGCGAAAATGGGTTTTAGTATTCCTTTATATAAGTATCAAAATAAAGTATTTAAGGAACTGGCTCAACGATTGTTATTTGATGAAAATCCAATGCCGCAGTTAATTTCTAAAACAGAATTAGAGAAAATATATCATAAAGGAATTTTTACAAAAAAAGATACAGCAACTGAAAGCGTATTTCAATCTGCACATCAATTGTGGATGATGATGATGCTTTTTGGTTGGATAGAAAGATTTAATATTCAATATTAAAAAATTATTAAACAAGACATTCACATATTACTCATCGGGCCAGTAACCAACGTCAAAGCGAACCTCATCGGAGGGGCAACTATTTCGTTTGGGTACTTAATCAATTATTTAAAAGAGGAAGGAGAATCTTTTACTTTAATTAATACACAACATTTTCCGAAAGGAAAAATGAAAATATTAAATCCTTTAATAGTGCTTTTAAAAGTAATATTAAATGTTTTTAAAGCCGATGTTATATTTCTCAACTGTAGCGATAAAGGAATAAAGTTCCTTTCACCGATACTATTTTTGTTTGCAAAAATTTTTCGATTAAAATTTGTGGTGAGACCATTCGGAGGAGATTTTAAAGATTATACAGAGCGGTTTGGTAAAATACAAGAATGGGTTTTTAATAAAACAACGCTACACGCAGATTTACTTTTTTTACAAACAAAAAAATTGATTCAAGCCTTTGAAACAAAAAATATTAAAACCTCTCAATTACCGACTTCAAGAGATACACCTTTAGAAAAAAGAGGTGATCGAGATTTTAAAAAACGATTTATCTATTTAGGTTTTGTGAATAAATCAAAAGGTATAAATCATATACTAGAAGCAGCAAAACAACTTGGGGCAGAATACACCATTCATATTTATGGTCCAATCAGAGAGAATTATGAATCATTTCATGAGCAACAATTTTATGAAAAATTTGAAGAACAAAAAGGAATTTATCAAGGCGTTTTACAAAAAGAAAAAGTGATAGGAACGTTACGTAAATATGATGTTTTAATGTTACCTACTTTTTATCAAGGGGAAGGTTATCCTGGAGTAATCATTGAAGCATATAGTTTGGGGTTGCCTGTAATTACGACTAAATGGAAAGCAATTCCAGAAATTGTGGAAGATGGAAAAACAGGATTGCTTATTGAACCACGTTCAACCGAAGCGTTGGTAGAAGCAATGCAAGCCTTTGATAAAAATAATTACCCAATGTTTGCTCAAAATGCCCAAAAACATTTTGAGCAAACCTTTAGTACAAAACGAGTGGCGAGTAATGCAATAGCGGCAGTAAAAGAACTTTTTTTAAAATAGGTAAGGAATAAACCTTATTCGAAAGGCGCATAGTGCTTCCAAAACTCAAAGTTCTGGAAGCACTTCATACAAAACTGTTTAGAATAAAAACTAATGAGTGGAAAGATTTTTTTTATAGTAGGGGTGCAACGTTCTGGAACTACATTGTTACAAAAGGCATTGAGCAAACATCCTGATGTGTTGATGCAGAAACGTTCGATTGCTTTCCGAATCATCACTTGCTTTAAAAATATCTACGATTTATTACCATTCAATATTCAGCATGATAAAAGAGAATTTCTACAATGGTTAATTGAAAATGATGAGAAAGGTCGATTAGCAGAATTGATTGATTATAAAAATATCGAGCAATATGAGAATATTCGAGAATTGATAAAACAATCTATTTACAAAAAAATAGATGCTAATGAAAAAAAAATATGGGGCGATAAATCTCCTAACTTACAACATTATATCAATGACTTAATGTTGTTAATTCCTGAAGCAAAAATATTACATATAGTAAGAGATGGTCGAGCCAATGCTTTTAGTACTGCCACTCGGTCCTATCGAAATATAGAATTAAGCGCACAGCAATGGGTGGATGGAAATATTTATGGATTGGTGAATCAAGATATTGTCGGACAGGGAAATTATAAAATATTGAAGTATGAAAAATTGCTAAATGAACCCCAAAAAGAACTACAATCTATTTGTGATTTTTTAGAAATTTCTTTTTCAGAATCCATGCTTGATTTATCTGATGATAAATTAACGGAAGATAAAAAATACGTAAAAAGTTTTTTTGATACTTCAAAAATCAATAGGTGGAAAGAACAATTGTCGCTTAAAGAAATTGAAAAGATTGAAAAAATTCAAGGAAGATTATTGAAAAAACTAGGTTATCAACTCGAAACTCAACCTAATAGTTTTAAAACCTTATCCCTTCGAAAGCGAATTTTTTTAAATCAAAAAGATAATGTAAGACTATTGTTTAAAAGAAAAAGAATGGGGATGAAAGAACAAGAATTTGTCGAGTTAAATCTTTCTTTTAAAAATAGATTGCATACTTTTTTTACAGTATTAGTCAGAGATTTGATGTCAATGCCGATTTTTAAATCTCTTTTTAGTCGTTATTTTTTTAGAGAAAAATATTTCAATAAAAGTAAAAAATGACCTTTTATGAATTTGATAAAAGTACATCGTATTGGGCATTTTTTTTATAAAAACAAGATTCCCTTACTTCCTCGGATTTTTCGATTTATTGTATTTCTATTGTACAATAGTGATATTCCAAGTAGTGTGGTGATTGGAGAAAACACTTTATTTGGACATTCTGGAATAGGAGTGGTGATTCATCAAGATGCGATTATCGGAGATGATTGTATCATCGGGCAAGGCATCACAATCGGAGGGCGTTCTAAAAATCCTACCGTTCCAATTATTGGAAATAAAGTTTATATCTCTGCTGGAGCAAGAGTTTTAGGCCCTATAAAAATCGGTAATAATGTTATCATTGCACCCAATGCAGTCGTCATCAAAGATGTTCCTGATAACTGTATAGTAGGAGGGATCCCGGCTAAAATTTTAAAAGAAAATATTTTAATTAAGGATTTTATATAAAAAAAGTGATTTAAAAAAATCCAGTTGGAGCAACAACTACGTACATCCAATTGGGAAATAAAATAACATGAAAATACTCAATGTAGTTGGAGCTCGACCAAATTTCATGAAGGTTGCACCTTTGCACCGAGCCTTTCTAACGTACCCTAATATCGATTCTAAAATTATACATACTGGTCAGCATTACGACGAGCGGATGAGCAGTATTTTTTTTG
Organism: uncultured Saprospiraceae bacterium; assembly: GCA_937918905.1. Lineage (GTDB taxonomy): Bacteria > Bacteroidota > Bacteroidia > Chitinophagales > Saprospiraceae > CAJQQY01. The sequence goes on along the minus strand of CAKZSH010000007.1, from coordinate 11,565 downwards.
AACAATTAGGCTTACCCAAACCAGATTATTATTTAGGTGTCGGAAGTGGTTCTCACGCTGTTGTTACGGCAAAGGTGATGGTTGAATTTGAGCAAATTATTCTAAAAGAACAACCTGACTTAGTGTTGGTTGTAGGTGATGTTAATTCGACTATGGCCTGTGCATTGGTTGCAAAAAAAATGAATATAAACTTGATTCATGTTGAAGCAGGATTACGAAGCGGAGATCGGAAAATGCCAGAAGAATTGAATAGAATATTGACAGATAGTATTTCGGATTATTTGTTTGTAACAGAACAGAGTGGGATGATTCACTTAGCGAGAGAAGGTGTTTCGGAGAAACGTGTGCATTTTGTTGGAAATGTGATGATTGATTCTTTGGTTTATTATCAAGAGCAATCTGCGCAATTGAATTTGATGGACAAGCTGGGTTTAGAAAAGAAGAATTATGTATTGATGACCATGCATCGCCCTTCCAATGTTGACCAAAAAAATCAACTTGAAAAAGTGGTTAAGATGATCCAAAAAATAAGTCAATTTAAGAAAATCGTATTTCCTGTTCATCCTAGAACAAAAAAATATTTAAAGCAATTTGAGTTATTTGAAAAGTTAGAAAATATACCAAACCTAATTTTATTAGAACCACAAGGATATTTGGAGTTTATAAGTTTAATGGAAAATAGTGAAATCATCGTTACAGATTCTGGTGGCATTCAAGAAGAATCAACATTTCTCAGAGTGCCTTGTTTGACTATTCGAGATACTACGGAACGCCCAGTTACCATTTCAATTGGTTCTAATGTTTTAATTCCAAAATTAGATGTAGATCTTATTATCTCGACATTTAAAGATTGTTTGAATGGAAAAAATGATATGCGATTTGAGATTCCTCCTTTGTGGGATGGTAAGGCTGCCGAACGAATAGCTGCAATTATCCATCATGATTTTTTTCCAGCTAAGTCAATAGTTCAATTGAAAAATGTTTCTTTGAATGGTTAGTATATTTCAGAAATATTATCACACGCTCAAGTATTTAAAGTGGATTCAAATTCGCTACCAACTATGGTATCGATTAACTGCTTTAGTTGACTTACCTAATTTATTTAAGGGAAAAATTTCATCTGTATCAACCACCAAGAATTTAAAATTTAAAGGATTTATATCTAGTACTACTTCTTGGTTGGGGACAGATACTTTTCGATTTTTAAATATCCAACATCAATTTGAAAATGGTATTGATTGGAATTATAGCAATCATGGAAAATTGTGGACATATAATTTAAATTATTTTGAATTCTTGGAACAACCCAATATATCAAAATATGAAGGACTTGGATTGATTCATGATTTTATTGGAAAAGAAAAAAACATCAAAGATGGAATGGAGTCTTTTCCAATATCTTTAAGGCTAGTTTTTTGGATAAAATTTTTGTTGAAAAATAATATTCAGGACGAAAAAATTAATCAATCAATATATCGACAATTACTACAATTAAGTTCCAAACCTGAATATCATTTGCTAGGAAATCATTTATTGGAAAATGGATTTGGGTTGTTATTTGGAGGACTATTTTTAAATAACGAAAAAATATTAAATCAAGCTAAAGAAATTATAACAGAACAATTACAAGAACAGATTTTATCAGATGGAGCGCATTTTGAATTGAGTCCGATGTATCATCAATTGATATTGTATCGAATTTTGGATAGTATTAATTTACTGCAAAATAATCCTTCTAACTTAACTGACCACCTTTTAGAGGGACTCCAAAACACAGCATCTAATATGCTAGGTTGGTTAAATAACATAACATTTACAAATGGAGATGTTCCATGCCTCAATGATAGTATAGATAAAATTGCACCTAACTCAAAGAAAATTTTTGACTACGCCGATAATCTCCAAATTAAAATAAATCAAAAACAACTTAGTGATTCTGGTTATCGAGTTTTTTCCAATAAAGATATCGAAATGATAATGGATATAGGAAAAATAGGGCCAGACTATATACCTGGTCATGCGCATAGTGATACTTTTAATTTTGTTATTCAATATCAGAATCAGCCCTTTTTGGTGGATACAGGCATCTCTACGTATGAAAAAAATGAGAGGAGAAAATTAGAACGTTCAACTGCATCCCATAATACGGTGATGATAGAAGGGAAGGAACAATCAGAAGTTTGGGGAGGATTTCGTGTAGGAAAACGAGCTAATGTTACTATTCTTGAAGATTGTAAAAATAATGTTAGAGCGATTCATGATGGTTATAAAAAAATAGGATGTCATCATCAAAGAACATTTTTGTTTAAAGAAAATCAAGTTCGAATAGAGGATTTAATAATAGGAAAAGGGATTGGTATTGCTTCATTTCATTTTCATTTTGACATCAAATTAGAGTTAGGAAATCAAAAAATAGTTGGTGAGTTTGGAGAGATCAGCTTTGATGAATTAGTTGAAATAAGGCTTGAGAATTATTTTTTGGCAACAGGATTTAACCAAACTCAAAAGGCACAAAGAATAAAGGTGACTTTTGAAAACAAATTAAACACAAACATAACATTCATATGAAAATACTATTCCTAACCGATAATTTTCCGCCAGAAAGTAATGCTCCTGCTACCCGTACCTACGAGCATTGCAAGGAATGGATAGATAAGGGAGCAGAAGTGACGGTGATTACTTGCGTGCCTAATTTTCCTAAAGGAAAAGTATTTGCAGGGTATAAAAATAAATGGTATCAAAAAGAAATGGTGGATGGAATTAAAGTCATTAGGGTATGGACTTACATCACTCCCAATCGAGGTTTGTTTAAACGAATTTTAGATTATTTGAGTTTTTGTATTGCTGGCTTTATTGCGAGTTGGTTTGTTAAAACAGATTTGATTATTGCAACTACACCTCAATTATTTACTGCTGTGGCTGGTTACCTGACCTCAATTGTTAAGCGAAAACCTTGGGTAATGGAGGTTCGAGATTTATGGCCTGAATCAATAAAAGCAGTAGGAGCAATGGAGCAAAGTCGTGTTTTGAAAATCCTAGATAGACTTGTTTTATTTTTGTATCGTAAAGCAGATAAGATTGTTGTGGTAACTGATGCTTTTAAGGAAAGAATGATCGCCTGTGGAGTTCAACCAGAAAAAATAAGCGTAATCAAAAATGGAGTACATCTTCATCAATATCAACCTAGAGAAAAAAATAATTCTCTTGTAAATAAGCTTAACCTTCAGAACAAGTTTATAGTGGCTTATATCGGTACTCACGGTATGGCTCATAAGTTGGATTTTATTTTGGAATGTGCGGCACAAGTAGATGAAGAAAGGATTCATTTCCTTTTTATAGGTGAAGGAGCTTTCAAACAACGACTGGTAGATATGGCTAAGAGAATGCAACTCAAAAATGTTACGCTATTAGATGCTATTCCAAAAAATAAGGTTGCTGATTATATAAATATTTCAAATGTTGCATTGATTAATTTAAAGAAGAGTGATACTTTTAAGAAAGTGCTTCCTTCTAAAATATTTGAAAATGCTGCGATGGGAAAACCTATTTTACTTGGCGTAGAAGGAGAAGCAAAAGCATTAATAAAAGAGTATGAAGCAGGGCTATGTTATGAGCCAGAAAATAAAAATGATTTCTTAAAACAATTGGATTCAATTTATAATAATGAAGAACGATATGCAATAATGAAGAAAGGGGGAATTCGATTAGCAAAGGATTTTGATAGAAGAAAATTAGCTATAAGAATGTTCACAGTTTTGAGAGCAATAGTTCCTTCGACTAGATTAAAAACAACAACAAAAGTAATTGCTATTGATTCTGTTGTGGGCGATCGTTAAGATTTACTTTTTTATTTCCATCAGATAACGGGTAAGGAATAGAAAAATAGACTGCCAAAATTCTACATTTATTATTTTTACATTCCCAAAAAGTCCAATGAATTTGAAATAAGATGAAAAAACTAAAATCTATTTTTGGGATATTTAGCTTCCTTTTAATTATACCTTCCTTTTGTATTGGGCAAAATATATATGATACTTTGAGGACAGTAAAAATGACTGCTACACCTAATCATCAACTATCGAATCTCACCATTCAATGGGAAGATGATTTGGATATTAATAGCTACAGTCTTTATAAAAAATTAAGAGAGGATACTACTTGGGGAAGCCCCATTTTTGTAGCAGGAGATCAAGATACTAGCTATATAGATTCGGATATCGAAGAAGGAAAATTATATGAATATCGAATGATAAAGCAAACTGGAGATAGTCTTGGATATGCTTATTTATTTTCTGGAGTTAACTATTTACCTCCTCAAAAAAAAGGAGATATTTTAGTTTTGGTAGATTCTGCAGCAGTTGATTTAGTGGAAGATAATTTGAATGATTATTTGAATATATTGATTTCAGAAGGTTGGAAACCTTGGGTAGAGGAAGTTGCTAAGGAAGCCTCAGTACAAGAAGTTAAAGGATTGATTTTACAATATTATGGAAATGTCGATTCCCTGACTGCTGTATTATTGATGGGGAATATTGCAGTTCCTCATTCTGGGAATATCACTCCTGATGGGCATACTGATCATAAAGGTGCTTGGCCTGCCGACTTATATTATGGAGATGTGGATGGTATTTGGACAGATGTAACGGTCAGTAATACTTCGAGTGCATATCCTCGATTACATAATATTCCAGGTGATGGAAATTTTGATCAAGATTTTATTCCAAGCGAAATTGAATTAGGAGTAGGCAGAATGGATTTTTCTGAATTGCCTGTTTTCGAAAATTTAGATGAATATCAATTGTTAGATCGTTATTTACAAAAAAATATAGAATTCAGAACTGGTCAGTATCGAGTTAAAAGACAAGCTGTGTTTAAAAATATAAATCCTTGGAAAGAAGGATTAGGGCAAAATGCAATTCGTAATTTTGTTCCGCTTGTTTCAAATGACAGTTTGGTTTATGAAGATTTCTTTGATGCTTTTTATGATTCTTTTCTCTGGTCTTACGGTGGGTCAAGTGGGAGTATGATTAACTCCAATGGGTTAGGGGCGATTACGACTTATGCAGATAATAATTTTCAAGCAGTTTTTACTGCTTACTTTGGTTCTTACTATGGTGATTATGATTTTGAAAATAATTATTTGCGAACCATTTTAGCATCAGGAAAAGTTTTAAGTACGGCTTGGGTTGGCGCACCTAATTGGTATTTTCATCCAATGGGATTGGGGTTTGATTTAGGATTTTGTACGACGCTAACGCAAAATAATACCACACTTTATTACGGAGGAGTTTTTCCACAATCAGTTACTATCAATTTATTAGGTGATCCTACTTTAAAGGCTTTTATTGTTTTTCCACCAACTAATCTATCGGTTACTCAAAATGGGAATCATATAAATTTAAGTTGGTCTCCAAGTAACGATAATATTCTCGGATATCAAGTGTATAAAAAAATACAAGGGATGGATTACTTTGAACCCATTAATACTACCCTTATTTTAGATACTAACTTTATAGATTCTTGCATTGTGGGTGGGGCAACAATTGAATATTTAGTCAAAGCTGTAAAACAAGAAATTACGCCAAGTGGTTCGTTTATCAATCATAGCACAGGACCAATAATTTCTTTAACTACTGATCCTGATATTCTACCTGAGGCTGCATTTGATTTATCATGGGAGCAAGGTGTTTTAATGGGGACTAATTTCTCAACCAATGCCAATCAATTCCAATGGATTCTTCCTAATGGAACAATTTCTTTAGATGATAATTTTGAAATCCCTTATAATGAAATCGGTGAGCTAAGTGTAATTTTAATTGTTTCTAACAATTGTTTTACAGATACATTAGAGCAGTTCTTTTTGATTACTGATTTGTCAAATCAAATTGATACTGAAGAAATTAAAATTTATCCCAACCCAACTAATGATTTTATTACATTACAAACTTCAATGAATATTGATAAATTTCAATTATTTGATATTTTAGGTACTCCTATTTTTACAAAAATAAATTTAGTCGCAGGTACCTCTACTATTGATATTCAAAATCTTAACGAAGGAAATTATTTTATAAAAATCAAAATTGGGGATCAGATGGTTTCTAAAATGATTTTATTAAAAAAATAAGAATCCTGTTAGAGTCAACGTCTTGATTGATGGTTGTAATTTCGAGGCATAATATTACTGTATGAAAAATACTTATTACATTTGTTTTTTTCCATTCATTAGAATAAACTTTATTAATATAAGAGAATCAATACTATGAACTTATCGAAGTTAACCCTTTTTGTTTTTTGTTTTTTCTTTTTATTTTTTCCAATTTCACTTTTAGCACATGGTGTAAGTTTATCGGATCAAGAGACCTTGAGTAATGGCGGGCTGCTTGCCTATATTTTAGTAGGTGCCAAACATATGGTTACAGGATATGATCATTTGTTATTCTTGACTGGGGTCATTTTTTATTTGAGTGGCTTTAAAGATATTGTACGTTTTATTACCATCTTTACAATAGGTCATAGTATTACTTTGATAAGTGCTACTTATTTAGGAATCAAGGCTGATGAACATTTGATAGATGCCGTGATTGCTTTGAGTGTGCTTTATAAAGGTTTTGAAAATCTGGGAGGATTTAAAACTTTATTTAAAAGAAGTTCTCCCAATTTATTACTGATGGTTTTTATCTTTGGACTGATTCATGGTTTTGGTTTATCAACAAGATTACAATCATTTGATTTAGGAGCAGGACAGTTTTTATCAAAGATAGTTTGCTTTAATATTGGAGTAGAACTTGGGCAAATTGCAGCTTTGATACCCATTGTTTTTATTATTTCAAATTGGAAATCGAGAGATAGTTATCAAGGGTTCTACAAGTTTGTAAATTGGTTTTTAGTTTTTGCTGGGATTAGTCTTTTTGTTTTTCAAATGTATGGATACTTGAATGGTCATGGTTGATTTGAAAACTATACAAAGCCTAATACCGAATTAAATAAGATATGTCGTACATATTGAATTATCTTTCGCCGCTACTCTTCGTTAAAAAGTCTCTTGATAGCTAGGCTATCCATGCGTTTTTTGCCTCGATTATCGACAGAATCTAAATCAATATACACGACACCTCTTATTAAATTCGGTATTAGGTCATTTTGATATGCAATATTGTGAATATGATGAACTTGATGAGAAAACGATTACTTTAATTCCTACTCCTTTAAATAAAAAAAACGGATAAGCCTAAGGGACTTATCCGTTTTTTATTCACCACAAATTAAATTGTGGAAACTTGTATTTTTGATTAACCAGCAGATTCTAGTCCACTTCCACCTTCAGCACCACCTGCAACCAAAGCAGCTATGATACAAAGTACAAAAAGAGTAATCGCTAATCCCCAAGTTAATTTTTCAACAAAGTCAGTAGATTTAGCAGCTCCAAAAATTTGGTTAGAAGCTTGACCTCCAAAAGTAGCATCAACTCCACCACCTTTTGGATTTTGAATCAAAACAACTCCCATCAACATAATGCAAACAAGAGCGGTTAAAACTGTAATTCCTGATAACATATTTTAGATATTTTTTTTATTAATTAGTCTATTTTAAAATTTCTATTTTTTAAGCCTTTTTATTTTTTCCGCAAAGAAACTGCTTTTTTTAGGAAAAATCAAGCTTAATCGTTTATACATTCTAATTGCTTTTTTTCTACTTCCTTGTTCAGCAAGTAATTCAGCAAGGGTTTCTGAAAAAATATCATCACTTTCCTGCACACTTTCTTTAGCTACTTTTTTTACTAAAGATTTGGCTTTTTTCTTTTTCTTTTCTTTTTTCTGCTTTTTAGATTTGATTTTTTCTGTTTTTGATTTCCCTTTTTTCTTTTCTTTACTTTTTTCAGAGGTTATTATCATATCGGATTCTTGTTTAGCTTCTTCTACAGTTTCTTCAATAATATTAGCAATTTCCTTCTCATCTTCAATTTCTCCAGTAGGTGGTTGAAATTGTTCCAGATAACTTTTAAAAGAAGTTTTAGGAGTAGGAACTGATGGACCTTTATCCTTGAGTTCCGAAATAGTTTTTTCAGGAGTGTCACTCATAGTAATAATATTTTCGGGTAGTGGAGCCTCATCATCTTTGAATTGATTTTTTTGCATAATGGCATCCATTTCCTTTTCGGTTTTATTGGTAATTTCAAATAATACATCCCTACCATATGTTGGAACATCCTTCACAGGTGTCAAATCCAAAAATGTATTTTCTTCAATAGAAGGTGATTCCATCTCATCTTCCAATACTGATTCAGTATTAGTTACCTCATCAATTGTAGGCACTTCATCATTCTCCTTTACGTTATCAATTGATAGAGGTGTTCTCCCTAGCAATTGATCAATGACTGATCTTCTTTTTTTTGGTTTCTCCATGTATGCTATCATTTCCGGCTCATCTGAAATGTTATCAGCAACTTGATTTTCTTCGATTACTTCAGGTTCCTCAATAATCTCGATAGTAGGATCCTCTGTAAACTCAAGATGTGTTTCGTCCACAGTCTCTGAATTAATTGTATCCACAACTGGTTCGGAAGTTTCTTCTTGAGCAATAGGTTCAGGAACTTCTTCTATTTCAGACAGCTCATTATTATTTACACGTTTAATTCTTTTTACGATCCTTTCATAAGGAACATAATCATCCTTAGTTTTTGTTGCAGAAGGTGCTTCAAGGTTGTCGGCAGCCAATCCTGCTGAAACTCCTGCTAAAGAACCTAAAACAATAGGTGCAGCAGTAGAATTGGATTCAATCGTGGTTTCTGAAATATCTTTTAATTCTAGATAATCATCATTTAAAATAAAACTATCCGAACCGCTTAATGTATTGACATCGTGATTCACTAAATGATAGAGATAATTTCTATCTGCTGAATAAGTCGCTGCCAATTGTAAATCTTGTTGATACTCTGTTGAGTCATCAATTTGACTTTTAGTTACTAACAAATACCTCAAATTTTGACAATATGGGTATTGAACTACCAAACTCTTTAATTCTTGATAAGAAATCTGATAGAGGTGCGAAGGGTTGTTGAGGTAATAAGTAAATCTCTCTGCTGTCATATCATACTTTTGAAATCTTAAAAAGTTAGCATTTTATAGGTTTAACTTCTTAAAATTATGTTCTAAACTTCTTTTTTCTGTTTCCTCTTGGAGTAAGTATGTTTTACCCAAAGATAAAGAAAAAGTTGCTAATTATGTGTATGTGTGTTAATGTGTGTGGGTGTATATGTTTCGAATAATTTTGAGTGGAATGTATTCAAAATTATTCGAAATATATACACCCATATACACATTAACACATATACACATAATTAATCATGCAATTACATTACCAATTATTAAAAGCTTGATTAAAAACCTTTTCGATCATTTGAGCATTGATGTCATCCAAAAGGGCATCTTGAACATCAATAAGGTTAGCATCACTTGCAAAATCTGAAAAGAAGGTGAAATTTTGTTTCCAACCTTTTTCTTCATCCAACTTATAAATATATTCAATTGAAACAGTTACGGATAATCGGTTAAAGGCAGTTTGTTCTCCAGCTTGGGGAGCTTCAGAGGTAATTCGATAATCTGAAACGATACCTTTAAATTCAATATCTGGGTCAGTTTCAGTTTGTTTAAGATTGGATTCTGAACGAATTTTATCTTTAAGTGCTTCCGAGAGGGTTTGCCCTAATGTAGGAATTGCATTGCTTGCCCTAACATCGAATCGCTCCACATAAAATGTATCTACTTCAGGAGGAATACTTGTTCCTTGAAATGAGTAAAAAAAACAACTTGAAAAAGTTATGCTTAAAAAGAAGCTAATCAATAAGTATTTTATATTCATTTTTTGTTTTTTTTATTGCCTAATTCAAAAGGTTGCTTGAAGTAATCCTATGAATTTGACGCTGGAATTATTCGCATTTTCTTTTATTAACAACGCAATTCATCCAAATCTCGTTGTTAATAATTTTGTTAAAATAAGGCAAAAAAAAACTGATAGTAGGTTAAATACTATCAGTTTTTTCTTTTAAAAAGTTAAATACCAAAATTACGCATGAAGACGAGCTTGTCTTGCCAATAAGACTTCATCGGTCTCTTCTCGATCAGGATCAGGCACACAACAATCTACAGGACATACAGCAGCACATTGAGGTTCTTCATGAAAGCCTTTACATTCAGTACATTTATCTGGTACGATAAAATAAAAATCTTCTTCAACGGGAGCGTTTGGAGCATCGGCGGCGACCACTTTCTCTCCTTCCAAAGTATATTGACCTGTAACGGTTGTACCTTCAGATACCGCCCATTCTACACCACCTTCGTAGATGGCGTTATTAGGGCATTCAGGCTCACATGCTCCACAGTTTATACATTCGTCAGTTATAAAAATTGCCATTTTTTAATCTATTATTGTGATAATTTTAAATAGTACTCTTTTAAAACGACAAAAATATTAGAAAGTTTATTCAATTACAAGTAGAACGATGAGTAATAATAAGTTTTATATTCAATTACCAATGGATTTTAGTTATTCAGAATGCCTAAAATTTCTATGTCGTTCGGATTTAGAATGTCTGTTTTCAGTAGAAAATGAGCAGATATATTTTCCATTAGAGGTGGAAAAATCCATTTTTTTGATTCGACTTTTTTATCGTCCTCAACGACTTTGGATAGAAATATTGAAAGGAGATGATTTAACCGATTTTGGTAAAAGAGAAATCAAAACGTATATCTTAGATTGGTTGGATATCAAACGAGATTTGACTGATTTTAATAAAATGGCAAAAAAAGATAAACTCTTAAAACCTTTGGCAAAAAGATATAATGGATTACGATTGATTGGGATTCCGAATTTTTTGGAAGCGATCAGTTGGGCAATTATTGGTCAGCAAATCAATTTGACATTTGCGTACACCTTAAAAAAAAGATTGGTTGAAAATTATGGGAAAGTAGTAGTGCATGAAGAAAGGAAATTTTATCTTTTTCCAAAAGCAAAAGTGATTGCTCAACTTACAGAAGCAGATTTGCGTCCTATGCAATTTAGTCGCAGCAAAATAAAATATTTAACTGGAGTTGCTCAGGCGATTGTTGATGGAAAAATTTCGAAAAGCCAATTGTCAAAAATGCCATACGAAGATGCTAAGGTTGAATTGATAAAATTAAAAGGAATTGGCGGTTGGTCTGCTGATTATGTTTTGATGAAATGTATGAGATGTTTGGATGCTTTTCCGATATCGGATGTAGGTTTGCACAACGCCATTAAATTTCAATTGGGACAAAAAGATAAACCAACAATTGAGGAAATTGAAAAAATGGCTTTACCTTGGAAAGGTTGGAAGAGTTATGTTATATTTTATTTTTGGCATTCATTGATTAAGAAATGAACCACGAATTACGGTTAAAACAATTATTGAAAACAGTCATTTGATAAAGGACTTGGAAATCATAGATATGATGGGAAAAGCTTATCGAAAATACGATGATTTCAATACCAATGAAATTGATATTTCTTTATTGCCAGTAGGTATTTATTATTTGAAAATAAAAA
>CAKZSH010000006.1 GCA_937918905.1 uncultured Saprospiraceae bacterium | reverse complement strand
TTGCATGTTTTTTTCTTTCATTATTATTTATGGTTCTGAGTGGAATCATTTGGTCAAAAAAAATAGTTATTCGTTATTGAATTATTTCGAATAATCTGTTTTCTACGGTTTTCGATTAATAACTTAATCAACTCAATAACTCAATAACTATTTTTTTTGACCAAATGAATTTATCTAGAACCTTATTTATTTCCGACTAATTAAGCACAACATTAAAAAAGGTTACCCAATTATTTGGATAACCTTTTTATCTAAATTCATATTTATTTCTTCTTTTTAGCCCTACGGTTTGCAGCTTTAAATGCTTGATCTAAATCTGCAATGATATCATCAATATGTTCAATTCCTACACACAACCGAAGTAGGTCCTGAGTTACACCAGCTGCGGCTTGCTCTTTGACAGTCATTTGACGGTGAGTGGTAGAAGCAGGATGGCAAGCCAATGATTTTGCATCTCCAATATTGACTAGTCGTTTAAAAATATTTAAAGCATCGTAAAATTTTTCAGCTTTTTTATAACCTCCTTTGATTCCAAAAGTCATTAAAGAAGAAGGTTTGCCATTTGTATATTTTTTAGCAAGGGAATAATATTCACTACTTTCTAATCCGCCGTAACGAACCCATGCTACTTGTTTATGCTTTTCTAAATATTTAGCAACAGCAAGCGCATTATCACAATGTCTTTCCATTCGAAGTGATAAGGTTTCTAATCCTTGAAGAATTTGGAATGCAGCCATTGCGCTTAATGCAGAACCCGTATTTCTTAAAGGTACCGTACGTGCTCTTCCGATATAAGCTGCAGGGCCAAATGCTTCAGTATAAACCACACCATGATAAGAAGGCTCAGGAGTATTCAACATTGGAAAACGATCTTTATGTTTTGCCCATGGGAATTTTCCAGAGTCAACAATTACTCCACCTAAAGTAGTACCATGACCACCTATATATTTTGTAAGAGAATGCACTACGATGTCTGCTCCATATTCGATAGGATTAATTAATGCAGGACTAGCCACCGTATTATCTACAATTAAAGGAACCCCTTTGGCATGAGCAGCCTTAGCGATTTTTGCAATATCTGTAATATTACCTGCTGGGTTTCCAATGGATTCACAGTAAACAGCTTTAGTTTTATCATCAATCAATTTTGCAATATCTTTTGCATCAGAAGATTCTGCAAATTTTACAGTAATCCCTTGCTTGGGCAACATATGTGCAAACAAGGTGTAACTTCCTCCATACAATTGAGGCGTAGAAATAATATTATCTCCTGCTTCAGCTATATTGAGAATTGAATAATTGATGGCGGCACTTCCTGCACTTACACAGAGTGCTGCAACACCACCTTCCAATGCTGCAATCCTTTCTTCTAACACACCTACTGTCGGATTCATAATTCGACTGTAAATATTTCCAGGTACAGCAAGGTTAAATAAATCAGCACCATGCTGAGCATTATCAAATTCGTAAGCAACTGTTTGGTAAATAGGAACAGCAACGGATTTTGTGGTAGGCTCCGACTGGTAGCCTCCATGAATAGAAATGGTTTCTTTCTTCATTTTTAATTTTAAATAGGTTATAAATATTGTACGGTAGGTTTCGATGTTAGTCTTAAAAAAGATATTAACATCAAGAAAATTTGGTTAGAAAGATTGCAAATGTAAATGGTTTTTGAGCTTTAGTCAAATTTTTTTAAATAATATTTTGTATCTATATAACAATGTTCTTACATATTTTCTTTCTTTAATAAATAATGCGAATCAAGGATTTGAAAAGCCGGTATACGTTTAACGTCCAACGTAAAACGGTTTTTTCAACCGTTGATTCGCATTATTCATTAGAGTTCGATATTCAAAAAATTATATAAACGACTTTAGTCGTTTGTCAAATTAACCCACCAAATTTCAGTAGGTGGTGGTTAAATTTTTGGGGTAAAAAAATCGTTCTTGACCAATTGTGTAAAATTAAAGATCAATCAGTAATTTTTTATTTTTTTAAATATTTCATGCAGGTGAGACTCTCCATCAAATGGATTATTTTCTCCAATCATTTGTTCAATTGCTAAATCAAAAAATGCCTCCAAACTATCGGCAATTACAAACATATTTTCCTCATCTCTTCCAAAAACAATTATCTGTCCTTTGGTTCCTTTTTCATCAGGATCTAAATCCATTCCGATAAAATTTCCACCATAATCATAAAACATTGGAATCCATTTGTGATGAAAATATTTATTTCGAATAGCCAAAGGAGGGGAGGAGGTAAGAGACATATTGTCTTCCCAAATATAATCTGTTCTTTTGACGGTATGGCTTCCATCAAATTTTATTTCAAATTCCAACGTATCCCAATTGTAGGATTCTTTTTCAAGCAGATACACTTCTTTAATTAGTTTGAAAATTTGATCTTGATAATCTCTATTGGCACTTGTATCACTTCGTTCGCCATCAGAAGTATAGACTCTGATTCCTGAATAGGTTCCATCAGAACATTCAAAGGTCGCCCTTTCCCATTTTTCTAATTTGATGGATTTATGAAAAGCCAAAGCAATTAATTCTAAAATGGCATTGGATTTTTCTTCATCAAGAATTTTGCGTTCGGTAGGCTTTAGTAGTTCTACTCCAAATTCTAATTGTAAAATGACTTCATCAAGTTCCATAAATCTATTTCCAAATAAAACGCCATACGATTCTCCATCTTCTCCATTGAAATTTTTATAAAGTTCAATGAAATCTGTAGGAAGTTTTTCCCCAATCTGATTTTCTATTTTTTCAAAATAAGAATGACCACTTTCTTTTTTTAATGTATTGATTTCTTCTTTATTATTCTGTGCAGTCCATGCTGCAATCTTCTCTAGTTTTTTAGTTAATGTCATTCGTTATTCTTTCGTGATTCGATAAAAATGGGCTAGCAAATAATTTTTTGATTCTAAATGAATTTATGTGTTTTTTCAGAATTGTTATTAAGTTATTTTCCTAAAGTTTTTTGAATACCAGCCAAATGAATTTGGCGGTTACATAGCATTATTTCACCACAGTAACATCACCTGATAATTGTTTGGAAAGCGTTTCTCCCATTTGGTTGACCTCAAATTCTAAGAGGTAAACAAAAACACCTTCGTCCACATCTTTGTTATTAAGTCTTCCATCCCATCCCGTATCTATATTGTTAGATTCGAAAACTAATGCGCCCCAACGATTGAAAATTTTCATGGTGTAATTTTCCAAAATACAATTTGAGTAAGGTCGAAAGAAATCATTGTAACCATTGAAGTCAGGTGAAAAAGCATTGGGAACGTACACTTCACAAATGGTACAATTCGTATAAATTAGTGAAATTTCATCTATTTCAGTATTACAATTGTCGGTCACCGTTACGGAATAAATTCCAGATTCAGTTGCTTGTAAAAGAGGGGAAGTCGTCCCATCATTCCATAAATAATTCAACGCATTTGGATGAGTTGCATTTAAAAAATAAAATCCATCTTCTTCGCATAACAAACTATCTACACCTAAATCAATATCGAGTGGAGTATCATCATAAGTGATTTCTACCATTGCAGTTCCTACCTCGCCACAAGTACCTACCACTTCCACTTCATAAAGTCCTGATTCCGAAACTGAATAAACGGAGCCATCAAAACCATCTTGCCAATTGTAACTGATGCCTCCATTCCAAGTGGCATCCAAAGTATAAATTTCGTTAGGGCAAAGCATCGTATCATTTCCCAAATCAATGGTAATAGGTTGGAGTGAAATAAAATCTATAAAGATATTATCAATAAGTGAATTACATTCATTGGTCACGGTTACAGAATAAAGTCCAGTTTGATTGACAGACAAAGTAGGATTGGTTGATCCATCTTGCCATTGATAAGTGTCTGCATTATTTAAGGTCGCATCCAATCCTAAAATTTCTCCTTCACACAAAATAGTATCATTACCAATATCCAAATTGGAAAGTGGAAAGTCTATCACATCAAATGACGTACTAAATAGGTCAGAAGGATTATCGCATAAATCTAAAACTTCTGTCAATCCATCCGAAACTAAATCAATAGTAAAATTCCCTGCTTCTAAAATGGGAGGAAAAACATTGACGATAAAGGTAGTGGAATAAGTACCTCCTTGATCGCAAATAGCAGAATTGACCGTAGTCGTGTAAGGACCACCTGGGCCATCTATTTGAAAATTAGAACCATCAATAGTACTACATTGAATATTTTCGGAGAAGGTAACTACAATTTTATCACCATCGCAATCTGCAGGAGTTTCTAAATCAACTACTTCAGGAAAGATATTGTCAAAGATGCCAATGTCACTTGAGACTCCAAAATCAATGGTATATCCATTGGTGGATTGCGACCAATTCGAAACACATAGTACATAAGTGTTGCCTTGAACAACTGGGACAAAAGCATTGTGAGCAGAGTATCCATTCATCAAAGTAGGCGGCATCGTTTCGCATCCAAAACCTTGTAGACTGTAAATTGACATTCCATTGGCTCCAGTAGGGCCATGACATTCTGGGTTACCTGCTGAATTGCAGCTGACCTGTGTAGTTGGGTCCGTAAAAATATCAGCACAAGTCTTTCCTGTAATATCAAATAACGCCCAGTCGTAATCATCATCAATACTATTGGGAGTTAAGGTAAATCCAAAATCACCAGTCTGATTGACTGTAAATGTATACCAAATAGGGCTTGCTTCAGGTGACATACAACAATGTCCACCAATGGAAAAGCTATTGATTTCATTTGGAAAATTTCCAGAACCATTTGCTACTACAGTTTCAGTATAAATCTCAGTACAAATGGGAATAGCTCCTAAACAATCTTGAATGGTAGGTACTTGTGCGGTTGCTATTTTTCCAAAAAATAAAAAAAGAGTGAAATAAAATATTTTTAGCAAATATCTTTGATAATCATAGTGGGTGGTCATAGTTACATACTTTATGATAAAAAAGTCTTCTCGTTCTTTTCTAGGGCAAACGCACCAAAGCTAGACCGCTTGTGTTTAGGTATATAAGTGTTAATGTTGTCGAATATTTTTGATTGATTTTTTATAAGAAAATATTCATTTAGAGATAACCTACATATACACATTAATACTTATACACCTGGTGAGTTGGGTTTAGTGCGTTTGCCCTAGTTCTTTTCAAAGATAAAAAACTCTGAATACAAAATTATTATTGAAACTAAATGATTTTAGGTGATTTCCCCCAAATGATATTTTTTTCAAAACCCATTTCCAAATAGTTCTTTGTACCATTTCTTCTACAAACTGAAAGTTGTTTTTTCTTAAAACTTTTACTGAAGCATTTTCCTCAGAAAGGGTATGGGCTTGAATGATATTTACTTGAGGAAGTTCTCGAATATTTCTGCGCCATGTGCTGCATTGGCTGTACACGAGTCAAGGTTTGACTTTTCAAGTCAAGCCTTGACTTATAAGAACATCAATATAAGTCAAAGCCTGACTTAAAAGTATAAGTCAAAGCCTGACTTAAAAAGTCAGACCTTGACTCGTATACAGCCAATGCTGAATAGTTACAATTTTTCTTGAAAAAGATTAAATGGTCTAAAGGTTTGAAGAAACTTTTAGACCATTTTTTTTCGAAAAAGTGTA
>CAKZSH010000005.1 GCA_937918905.1 uncultured Saprospiraceae bacterium | reverse complement strand
GAAGAGATTATTTTTTAATATGAGGAAATGAAAAAATTAAGGCATACCCTTCGGTACGGCTTCATTTTTTCATAGCGAAGCGAAATCATATTGAAAAAGAAGCCTTCAGATGGGTAGGTTATTTATTTCCTACTCCCTTAACTCCTAAATTTGTTTAAGTTTGATTTAAAGTTAAGTCACATGAATTCAATGTATAGTTTTAATCTACCACCAGAGAGAAATGTAATTCGTAGGAATCGGACAATAACAACCTATTATGCTCAATTATATAAAAACGACCCTATACTTTACAAATGGGCAGGAATGGCTGCATTTGCTTCTTTTCATATTGGAGAAAAATTAAAAATATGGGATTGGTCAAATACTCGAATAAAATCTTTTTCTGAAACCTGCCAAAAACGAAATAGAAGCCTTGAAGATGATTTCCAAATCATTCGGATAATTAATAATAAAATCTTTTCTGAAATTGGTTTTATACATCTAGCTTTTAGTCAACTTGATTATGAAACCTTTAAATCCTACCTTATAACTACAAAAAAACATAACATAATAATTGAAGCATTCAGTATCCTAAACAAAGCTAGGAACAATATTGAACGAGGTGAATACACTAGAAATATAGAAAAACAAATATGGAATGCTAACACCGAAATACTCTGGCATGAACAATATATGGTTGTACAACCGTTATTCAATAAACTTAGTATAACATTTTCAAGTGTAATGTCTTTTATCGCGAGTTTTGATTATAACATAAACCATAATAAAACTAATTGGAAGTTAGCTTCAAGATTTTTATTCTTCATGGTTTTTCGTGGATTTTCTATAATTAAAAATCATAATTTTATACCAAATGTAACAAACTTTGAACAGCGATGGTATTGGATATCAGAGGATTTGATAAAGAAATGGCGAATAGCTGAAAATGAGAAAAATATCATCTTAGAAGAAATAAACTATCTGTCCAAATTGGAAAATAGAAAACTTATTTTGACTCGAAAAAATAATAATCAATAGAATGGTTAGTTTTGCAAAGCGTTCGATTTAACGAATAAATATAACGGAGTATGATCGAGTAGACAGCCCCGCTGCGTGATACAAAATAGCTTTCCAAATAAAACCACAATGCTCGGTAACAGCCATGCTGTTTAACCGAACCAAGGTTACGGATTTCATCCGTCAAAATGCAAAATTATAAAAGCTACTATTCAAATGGATAGTGGCTTTTTGTTTGGAAAATTGTAGTGACCAGCTCGCGTGCAGCATTCCAAAAAAAACTCTGGTTTCGGAATAATAGCAGAATTTGTTATCGGATTTTTTTCTATTTATCAGCTCAAGAAATATAGTAAAAAATAAAAGTCTTTATGGGTACAAGGAATGGAAAATTATTTTCTTTTTGATATGCTAGAGTATTCCAATATTAAAAGCATTATTGCAAAAAATGAAAAAACACAATATCCTGACTTCGAAAATAAGTTACATATTAAAAGTTCTAGAAATTGAAAATGAGGAATTCTACAAAGTGAGGAATATTTATTCTATAATTGCATATTAGATTTGAGAACAGATTATTTATGAAAGATTACTATTCACTTTTAGGTATTGAAAGTAATGCTACAAAAGCAGATATCAAAAAAAGTTATCGGCTGTTGGCTACAAAATTTCATCCCGATAAAAACAACGCTCCTAATTCAGCCGAAAAATTTATTGCCATTACGGAAGCCTATGATGTGCTAAGTAATAAAAAAAGTAGAGCACGATATGATTTGATGAGGTGGCAGGAACTCAAGCGAAAAAGAGAATCTGGAGATGATTACAATATAGTAGTTCCCCCAATTGAAAGTACCCGTACCCGTCGTAATAAAGCCCAAAAGAAAAGAAGTACTAAATATCATCAAGCCAAAAATGAAACTGAAAAATTATTCCAGCTTGTGATCGAAAGTTTCCACATCGTCAGTCGATATATCCTACACATTTTAGGTATCACTTTATTAGGAGTTATTTTAAATTCAGCAATAGGTCAACTATTGGTAGTATTTGAAAAAAACCTGTTTCAAGGTTTGATTATTTCTGTTTTAATTTCGGCAATCATTTATGGCATAGTTTGGATTTGTAAAAATGTCTTTATTGAATTTAAGAAAGACCTAGAAGCATTTTCTGTTTTCTATAAAATATCCCAAAAAAATGCAGCAACTTTTGCTGTTTCTATATTTGCCTTGATACTGCTCCTTTATTTAATTTTATTAAAGGTGTCCTTTTAAATTTTTTCTAAAAAAAAGTTACGAAATAAAAAAAAATCTCCCATTTACCTTTTCCAAAAAAATGACATATAACATCAAAAGTGTGTTTCACATTTTTAGACTTAAATATTTCAACCTTTTTTTAAAGAAACTATACTGCCGTTTTTATACTAAAAAAAAAACAAAACATGATACAGTCGCATCATCTTAACAACAAGAGAAAAAGATTAGAACCCAAAGAAACGCTATGTACTTTTTGTCAAAAAGAACATTCAAAAAATATGGATAAAAATTATTTTTGTCCAATCTTTCAATTAAAAGATAGAACCAATCTTTTGGTTTATCGATCTGTCCAATTTAATAAATTACATATTGGTATTCCTAGATGTGAAGGTTGTCAAGCTATACATGACTCCAGTTATTTTTATGGTTTGACACTTAGTATTTTGATTACTGCAATTTTAGGGGGACTTTTTTATTTGCAATATGGAATCTATGTTATATTTTACTTAGTATTTGGACCGGCATTTATCTTAGTTTTGGGACCACAATTCTTTGCGAATATTTTTACAAAACAAAAAAATATATTAAATAAAAAAGAAGGTGCTAAAAAGGATTTATTAGTTATTGAAATGCTACGCAATGGTTGGTCATTAACTCAACCCAATGCTTGATGAATTAGATAAAACTTATCGAATGAATTGGGCGTGTGCAGACGCAAGAATTAAAGGACAAGAAGTTGCTGGAAATATAAACCATAGTATTATTTATCGTTCTTTGACAAATTATCAAAATCAAGATTGGGATAATGTTCACAATTAAAATTCGAAACATCAGAACTATAAATTAAAAACTCAAAAAAAATGAAATTTTCAATTATTAATACTTACCAAGGAATTTTTTATATAACATTAATCGCATTGTTCTTCTCTTGTGGAATAGGAGAAAATAGTAAAAAGGAAGAGTATGTTGAAGAAGCAGTAGAAGAAGATGTGGAATACGATCCACCATCCTCAGTTTCAAAAGAGATCGCAGAACCAGGGAAACTAGTGTTTGAACCTTCAACGGAGGAGCAAAAAAAATACAATACAGTTAAAGAAATTTTTCAAAAAAACCAAGCTATATTTTCGAGAGTAGCTCAATCTGGACGGCTATCCAAATACAAAAGTTTAATGGGGTTAAGTTCTCAGAAGATGATGAATATTGCTACTGGCATTTCTTCTCAGGATTTAAAAACTTTTTTGACGCAACGTTCATTAGATAAACCTACCTTCGATTCAGAAATGAGTAAATTCGGGTCTGCCTTAGGATTCAGTTTAATCGAAAATTTTGGGAATAGTAAAGATCAAGGTAAATATCTTGACATGAGCCTTCAAGTAAAACAATTGATGAGTTCTGGTGTAGTCACAAATGTTGATGAATTGCGATCTAAGATGTTCCAAGCTGAACTCAACAGCAAAATGACTCCTACTCCAGGAAATGAAAATCTAAAAATTGAGGTAGGTGAAGATGGAAAAGTTTATATCAAACAATAATGAGGTTGATTAGTTGATTAGGCTAACGTAAATCGAATATTGTGTTTTCACAATATTCGATTTTTGATTTTGATTCCAATTTTGATTTAAAACACCATTTTATTAAAAAAATTTTCAAATATTATTTTTTTTCACTATAATTGCTTTGCCAAAATAAGAGGACGTAAAATTATTATTAGAAAACCTATCCTCGAAGGCAGCACGAGCACTTAAAAAGTGCATCTTTCCTACTAACTAAAATACCTATCAACATTATTTTTCCCTTTAATCTAAATAGATAATTTAGAACCATAACTTCTATTTTATCTACATCTCACGGACATTTTCACCTACTAAAACTTCCTATTGATTGACTCTAATCATTGGCTTTTGGTCAATATTATATTGGAGTTCAGAATCTAAAAAACTTAAATTTTTACATCCTAAACCACAAATTGGCTATGTTCAAGTATCCCTCCGTTTTTATTTTAGTAATGGCTTTTGCCACTATTATTTCTGCGCAACGTGAAGCAAACATTTGGTATTTTGGTCACAATGCAGGTCTTGATTTTAATGAATGTCCACCAGTTCCATTACTAGATGGAGCATTGGATACCGATGAAGGCTGCGCAAGTATCTCCGACAGTTTTGGTAATTTATTATTTTATACTGATGGTACATTTGTATGGAATCGAAATCATCAATTGATGCCCAATGGCTCAGGTCTATTAGGCAACAAATCGAGTACTCAATCAGGTGTCATTATTCCTAAACCAGATGCTGAAAATATCTACTATGTTTTTACTGTTGACTTTACTGCTGGCCCAGGTGGTATTTCATTTTCGGAAGTTGATATGACTTTGGATAGCGGTTTAGGAGATATTGTTCCTGCTTCAAAAAACACCACTTTACTTACTCCAGCTTGTGAAAAAATCACAGCCGTAGCTCATGCCAATGGTACAGATGTTTGGGTAGTTGGACATGCTTGGAATTCGAGTAATTTTATGGCTTGGTTGATTACGCCAACAGGCGTAAATATCAATCCCGTAGTTACGACCATTGGTACTTTTATCAATACTAGCAGCAATTTTAATTCTATCGGATATATGAAAGCTTCTCCTAGTGGAAAAAAAATTGCAGCTGCTCATTGGTATGATATCAATGTAGTTGAAGTATTTGATTTTGATAATGCAACGGGAGTTTTAAGCAATGCCATTCAGCTTACGGGCTATACGGGAAGTGGTTGTTATGGAGTTGAGTTTGCGCCATTGGAATCTATCCTTTATGTTTCGGAACGAGCCTATGGAGGATTTTTATACCAATATGATTTATCGAGTAATAACGAAACTTTAATTAATGATTCAAGGATAGCATTGGCTTCCTACTTTGGTCGATGGGGCGCAATTCAAATGGGGCCTGATGGGAATATGTATGTTTCCAAAAGAGATTCCGAATACCTTGGAGTCATCAACAATCCCAATATTATTGGTACTGGTTGTAACTATGTCGATGAAGGAGTTTATTTAGGTGGACAAGTTTCTTGGATTGGATTGCCTTCCTTTAATCAGTCATTTTTTGAAAGTGTGGATTTCTCGTTCGACGGTATTTGTCCCAATCAACCTACCAATTTTACTTTAATTACAGATGAGGTTACCTTTGATTCCTTAGAATGGAATTTTGATGATCCTAACTCTGGAAGTAATAATGTGTCTTACGAATTTAATCCAACTCACTCTTTTTCTACTGATGGCGTTTTTGAAGTTGATTTGATTATTTATACACAATGTAATGCAGATACGATTTCTCATGAAATAGAAATTATTGCTCCACCATTGGACCTAGGCGATGATTTAGAAGTATGTTCCAATACGGTAACGACATTAAATGCAACTGTTCCTTCTGCTACATATCTTTGGTCGGATGGTAGCCAAAATCCAACACTCCAAGTCAATAACGAAGGCATGTATTGGGTAGAAGTAAATGTCAATGGATGTGTTAATCAAGATTCCATCACGATCACTCATGTTGACCCAATTGTTGATTTGGGAAATGATCTTTCGTTTTGTGAAGATGAACCCAATATCAGTATCGACGGAACAACTACCAATGCCGACAGCTACCTATGGAATAATAACTCTACTGATTCTATTTTACAAGTTAACCAATCAGGAAATTATACCTTGACCGTAACCGCTTCGGCAGGATGTACGGCTACTGACCAAATCTTTGTAGACATCATTCCGCTTCCTGTTTTCCAATTGGGCGTAGATACTTTGGTATGCGAAGGCGACACTTATGTATTGGATATGACTGCTGGAAATAACAGTACGTACACGTGGCAAGATGGTTCTACTGACCCAGTTTATAACATTACAAATGCAGGAACTTACCAACTTCAAATCACAACAGATGGATGCTCTAGTCAAGATGAAATAAATATTGAAATGACTAATTTGCCTACTGTAGATTTGGGCTCAGATACATTTATTTGTGTGGGAACTGAATTGACTTTGAATGCCTATTATGATGAATATACCTCTTACACTTGGCAAAACAATTCTGATCTTGCCGAACAAATTATAACCGAAGCAGGCATCTATTCTGTTGCGCTCGAAAATAAATGTGGTGTAGTAACTGACGAAATTATCATTGAAGAAATGGCTCCACCTACTCCAATTTTTATAGGAAATGATACAACGATTTGTATGGATGAATCTCTGATAATTGATGCAACGAATTCCAATACTGATAATTACCTGTGGCAGGATGGAAGCACGGAAACTAATTTCGAAATATCAGAAGCTGGATTTTATGGTATCACTTGGTCCAATCAATGTGGTTTTGTAACCGAATCAATTGAGGTAGAAACTAGAGTTTGTGAATGTCCTGTTATTTTACCAAATGCTTTTTCTCCTGATGAAAATGGATGGAATGATAAATTCAATACTGTTTCTCCTTGTGACTTTTATGATTTTAATTTAAAAATATTTAATCGTTGGGGAGCATTAGTTTTTGAAACCAATGATCCAAGTATGAGCCAAGGTTGGGATGGTCGTATGAATGGAAAGGATGTGCAAGAAGGGGTGTATATTTATGTTGTTGAGTTTACACATGAGTTTGATTCAGGTCAAGTTTCTGGTGATGTAACGGTGGTGAGATAAAGAAATAAAAACAAAAGGTAATTGTTTAGCAGGACATTGTAACCGCCAACTTCAGTTGGCAGGTTGTCCCAAAGTAGTTGTTTAACTAACTAAATACAATGAATGTGCTCTATTTTAAAACAACCTGCCAACTGAAGTTGGCGGTTACAATGTCCTGCTGAACAATTACAACAAAAGTTTATATCTTTTTTGTAATTTTAATACACAATACCAATCGCAGACATTATAAAATCAGATAAAAACTTTTTAAAATATATAAAAATTAAAACAGGAATTTGGTAATATTGCCAAATTCCTGTTTTAATTTTACATTCCTTGAAAAAACCTGTGACTTGTTAAAATTGACGCTAAATGAAGTGTTATTAACTTAATAACACTTCATTTAAATCATAACATTTGAATCGAAAAAAACATAAAACAACTCAAACAAGATGAAATTCCTTTTCACCTCCTTATTGATCTTATTCGCTTTCAGCATTCAGGCTGCCGAAGTTACCTTTATTGGCAAAGTCCAAAACAAGACTACGGAAAGCGTTCAATTCATTTTACAATCAAGTGATTTGATTCAAGAAGACATTATTTATCTTTCTCGAATTAATGAAAAAAATGAGTTCTCCATTATCCTAAATATTAAACATCCGCAAATCGTAAAAATCAAAACGGGTAATCAGATTTTACGTTTGTATGCCTCTCCTAAAAATAATCGAATTGAATTTGAATTTGATCCCATCGCACCTACCACGACTTTGAGGTTGAAAGGGCGTGATATTTATAATAATAGTTTTTACAATTCTTTTTCCCGATCTTTTCAATGGGATATTCAAAAATGGGAAACCTACGAGATGGGCGGACTCAAAACCCAAGTCTCTCCTCAAATAAAAAATATGGCTTTAAGCTATTCGATGTTTGATTATTTCAAAATCGTAGATCAAAGTCGAATGGATGCGCTCAACTATTTACAACAATCAAGTTCGTTAAGTATTGATTTTTATCGCTTCATCGAAAAAGAAATAAACTGGAGATATGAAACCAATAAAATGGCGTATTTCCTTTTTAACAAAGATCGATTTTCAGTCAACGATTTAAAAAGATATTGGGTACGATATGCATTGATGCAAAGCGCAGACATCAATGATGATGAGTCGATCCCCTACCCTTCTTATCGAAATATGCTAAATGCATTTATTCATTATTTACATTTGCAAACTCCTGTAGAAAGTAAAGTCGCAGAAGCATACCATACTTTTATTAGAGTGAATCTTCGAGGAAAGTCAAGGTATTTTATGTTGGCAAAATTGATGTTGGATAACTATCGAAAAGCGAGTAATCCGAATTTGGCAATGGAAAATGTCAAAGCATTTAAAAGAGAAAATCCTTACCCTGAATTTAATGAATCATTGGATAATATTTTTGGAAAAGAATCTGAATTTTTATCTCATAAAAATGCGCCAAACTTAAAAGTTTTAGACTTGAATGAACAGGAGATTTGGTTAAATGAATTTTCTGGAAAAGTGGTGTATGTAAGTTTTTGGGCGAGTTGGTGTGCACCTTGTATCAAAGGTTTTAATGAGAGTGCCGAATTCCGTAAAGAAATGGAAAGTCATGGTGTCGTTTTTCTAAACATCAATGTGGACAAACGAGAAGACATTTGGAGAAAGGCTTTGTCCCGTAATAACATTGTTGGAAATAACGTCTATGGCATTGATTTAAAACAAGCTAATGATGAATTAAAAATCACTTCACTTCCCTATTATTTTTTGATGAATAAATATGGAAAGATTGATTATTTATCTTCCAATAAATTGAAAGAGTGTCGAGATGATTTTATGGGTTTTCTTAGGGAATAACTTTTGAATTTTAGCCGCAGATTTGCGCTGAATAGTCATGATTAACGAATAACGCGTGATAGAAAAATCATGACCAGTCAGCGCAAATCTGTGGCTAAAAAATCAAAATTGTTCTCACTAATGCTTAACAATCTTTTCCATCCATTTCTCCCCTTCCTTATTTTTTATTTTCAAATAATAAATACCTACTGGCAATAAAGAAATATCAATTTCATTGGTATTGAAATCATCGTATTTTCGATAAGCTTTTCCCATCATATCTATGATTTCCAAGTCCTTTATCAAATGACTGTTTTCAATAA
>CAKZSH010000004.1 GCA_937918905.1 uncultured Saprospiraceae bacterium | reverse complement strand
CCCGATTTAGACGAGAATATTTTGTTCTCAGTTTTTATTTTAATGAAGGATAATTGTTAATACTTTGACTGAATTAAAATGAAAAATGAGGACAAAAGATTCCGTCCAAATCAGGAACTTATTATTTGACCGTTACTTAACGGAAGCAAAAGAACTCAATCGTAAGCCTTAGATTTATGGAAATGGGGTTATGTATTTAGCTATTTCCGAAAAAAGAATTTGACTACATTTGTAAAAAAAGTAATCATGAAATTGACTCACATTCAACCTTCTACTTTAAAATTTCTTAAAGACGTTAAAAAAAATAATAACCGAGATTGGTTTGCAAAAAACAAACCTCGGTATCAAGAAGAACATGGACAATTCAAATTATTTGCTCAGAACTTAATGGATGAGATGAATAAAATTGATCACATTGAGGATGTCAAAGTTTTTCGAATTTATCGAGACTCTCGTTTTTCAAAAGACAAAACACCTTATAAAGTTCATTTTGCAGGAGGACTCAAACGTGCAACAATTCGTCTACGTGGTGGTTATTATTTTCATATCGAACCTGGTAATTCTGTAATTGCTGGAGGCTTTTGGGCACCTAGTCCACCTGACCTTAAACGTATCCGAGAAGAAATTGCAGTCGATGACAAATCACTTCGGAAAATCATCAATGCAGCTAATTTCAAAAAAACATTTGGAACACTTGAAGGGAAAAAAGTCAAAACTGCTCCGAGAGGTTTTCCAAAAGACCATCCTGCAATTGACTTGTTACAATACAAACAATTCATCGTTCATAGAAACTTTACTGATAAAGAAGTAACCGATCCAAAATTTGCAAAAGAGGTAGTTAAAACCTACAAGGCTTTACGTCCTTTCTTTAATTATATGAGTGAAGTATTGACAACTGATTGTAATGGCGTTTCTTTGATTGATTAAGAACCTGTTTAAACTTTTTTCTTCGAGGCGAAAAAAATCTAAACAGGTTCTAAATCTCAAAAAACAATATCAAAAAGTAGGTATTGCCTTTGCACTATAAGATGACACATCACAACATAATCTCTATCCGTCCTTTACGTTCCTCTTTTTTTATTAAAAAATATCAACTCGCATTAAAACATATTAAAAAAAATCCATATCTTTGATGTAAGAAAATTAAACATACAACATCATACACCTTACCTTACACACACATCATAACAATTTATTTGTGTAAATTTTATACACGATTCTGAAATGAAATGCATTCAGGATCGTGTATTATATAAACGTTTTAAAATTTTCATCGGGAAAATGAAAAATCTAAAACATAGAACATACTATTTTTAAAGTTGATACAAAACGATTACTATGGGAAAAGAGAAAACACTTTCGACCATAAGTCGAAATTCTATGATTACAACATTGCATAAGAGGTATTATTATACACTCAAATCTCTTGCAATGACCCTAACGCATAATGAAAACGAAGCGGAAGAATTAGTCTCTTCAATGTTTGCCAAAATCTGTTTTTGGTCAAACAAACGCATTCACAAAATAACTACTTGGGACTCACATTCCACTTGTGGTTACCTTGCAAAAACTCTATCAAATATTAATACTGATATCCAAAGAAAAAGGATACGACAAAAACGATTAGAAAAAAATTACCTCGAAAATTTTGGAAAAAGATTTGAACATTCTCCTGAAACTACATTTGTGGCTAGAGAGAATATAAGAATCATTAAACTCGCCTATCACAACACACTTGCAGAACATGACAAAATTATTCGAGTAGCTTTTTATTTACGTACTGAGCGTGGGTGGAAGAATAAAGATATTGCAGAAAAATTTGATCAATCTGCTAATACTGTTGGCACTAATTTCAGAAGGTTACGCCTAAAGATAAAAGAAAAAATAAGCTAAAAAGACCCTCTTACATTTACAAACACTATAAATTTTTCTTTTGAAAACACAACTATGAAAAATTCAGTTTTTGCCACCACACCAAATGATAAATTCCAAAAGCGGAATACAAAAAAAATGTCTTCTACAATTATTGAAGAAGTATTGAATGTGACCTATCCAAATTACCAACAACTTTTTTCCTATAAGAAAGAAGAGTTGCATGGATACATCTTTGATTATGTCTTTAATAATGAGGAGGATTTATTTTATGAAATTGGCACTTTCACCAATATGATGACTGCCAGTTGCTTAAAAGGACTTCAACTGATTGTTCAAAAAAACAATCTGAATTCTTTTGAAGCATTGGATCTTCATATGGCTACCCAAAAAGCAAGATCATTTACAATTCTTAGTTCTAATTTATTGGAACATGAAGTACTTGATGATAAAGAAAAAGCCAATATCATAGGTGGCAAAAGAAATGGACAACAACCAATGATTCCGTATAATTTATATTTCTATACGGACAAAGGTCAAACAGCCTAATCATTAAAAAAACGGAGTGTTACCCTTTCTCACTTTGTTTCTCATAGTATGTGTAGAAAGAAGTACTTGCAATGTGCAAGTACTTCTTCTTTTTTTTACGGTTGACGGACGCTTCGCTTGACGGTTGACGGGCGTTCACGTTGTTCACTTGACCGCGCGAATATTATTGAGTTCTAAAGTTTTAGATCCGTCAAGTGAACAACGTGAACGCCCGTCAACCGTCAAGCGAAGCGTCCGTCAACCGTCCTTCTACGTCCCCGTTAAATTTCCAATCCATTAAAGTAACGAAAGCATTGAGTAAGTAGAAAATATATTTTGCAACATTTGCCCAGTTGAGTTGCATGAAATTTTTAATTAACTGAACAATATTATACACCACCCAACTTAGCCATGTCTCTTCATATTTGTAAGCATTACATACATTTCCTCCTATGGATAAACCGAATACTAAGGAAACTACATTTAAGAAAGTAGGATCTGTATTTCCTCCAAAAAGATACGCTCCCAAATGGACTAAAGCAAAACCAAGTATCATTCCTCCTAAAATTATTAGGTAATAAAATGAATCTCGCTTCTTTATTTTTTCGCCTTTTTTCCAATTGGAAAATGCATAGGTCGATATAAAAAAAGTCAAGGGATAAGTAATCACCGCAGAGTGATTTCCAAAAAGATAATCAATTGAACCTGAACTTATCGTAGTTAAAATCCCAATAAAATTACCCCAATTATTTTGCTTCCCTACTAGTCGTGTTCCCAATATCGAAAACATAGCAGCTAGGATAGAAAATATGCCCAATGGAAAAGCTCCTTGTCGCATAAAACGCCATAACTCTTTCATTGGAATCCCGAATTGGATTTTACCTTCGTAAAAAATAGTTCCTTGAAAATCTCTCCAAAAACAAATACCTAAAATAAATACTACTGCAAAAATATCTAGGTATTTTGATTGAACTATAGATCTATAAATTGGCTTAGTTATATTTTTCAAAATAGGAAGTATTGGTTGATTGTATGCTTGTATTGACGATAAAGTTAGCAATGAGGTACAAAATAAACTATTTAAATCATTTCAAATTTTATCTTATTTTTACAAAAAAAATTCTATGAGTAAAGAAATTTCTAAAAGTCCTGATATGCTTCAAAAAGAAGCTACTATTTTATCTCTCCAAGCACAATTAAAAAAAACAAGAAGTACCCTCAAAGGTTTAAAAACTCGTCTTTCGAATACTCAAAAAGAAATTACTGATATTCAAATGAAAACTTCGGGGCAATACATCGGATTGATGGATAAATTGGATAATTTACGCCAAGATATTGTGGCTATTTTAAAGAGGCTTATAAAGCTAAAAAACTTGATACCTGAAGAAAAAAGGCAACTAGAAATGCTTGTTGATGATATGGGAGAAAGTAGTTTTGGAGAAGAATTTGAAAAATATAAAGCCAATAGAGAGAAAAAGGAGAATGGAGACTTTGATTTTGATGAAAATCAAAGAGCCAAAATGAGAGATCTGTTTAAGGAATTTAGAGTTGAACCTGACGAAGTAGAGCAACGAAATATTCGAAAAACATTTATCAAACTTTCATCTCATTTTCATCCTGATAAAGCTAAGACCAAAGAAGAGGGAGAACTTTTTCATGTAATGATGCAAGAAATCAATGAAGCCTATCAGCAAGGAGATATTGATCGGTTATTAGAAATAGAACGTTTAAATTTAGATACAGAAACTCTAGATTTTCACTCTAAAGCAATTACTGTTGATATCCTTCAACAAGAAATCAACAGACTAGAAAAAGAACTAGCCCACCTCAAAAATCAGATTGAAAGAACACGTATTGAAATCAAACAACTCCGCAAATCAGACTTAGGAAAATTACTTACTGATATCAACAAGGCCAATCGAAAGGGCGAAGGTATGGATGTCGCTATTCAAGAAATGGAAGCATATTTAGAACAGTTAACCATGATGAAAAATGGACTAGTAAAAGCAGAACAGGATGGAAACCTTACTGCTTTTTACAAAGAAATGATGTCCAATATGGATGATGAAAATATTTTTGACCAGTTTGGAATAGATGATGGGGAAGGAATAGATATGATTGAAGCAATGAGAGGACTATTTGAAGAGGGTTTGTTGGAAGACGAACAAATTGAAAATCCAAAATTCAAGATAGGGTCATCGGTACGATTTAAAAATAATTTATTTACAGATGACCAATCAAAAGATTTTACCCCTTGGGAAGGTAGAATTATAAATACCTTTTATGATATGGAAGGTGAAGAGGTCTATGTTGTGGAATTTGATAGTGTCTCTATCAATCAGTTCATGTCCGCTGAACATCTTGCAAATACTTTTAATTTCGGAATGGATTTTTCGGAATTTGAAGCTCATCCAAATGACATAGAAACCACCTTACCAAGAGACACCGAAGAAATGACTCTTGCTGCTTATCGTAAAGTTTTTCATAGTTATAATTGGTCAGCATTAGAAAAGCAAGAACAAAAACTCATGCTTAAAATAATGATGCAAATTCCTGAAAAATCTGACCAAGAAAATTGGATGTATTACTTTGAAAACAATTGGGATTTCCCCTCCGTTGCATGGTCTCGTGGTATGTTTACAATAAAGAAAAATAAAAAAACAGACTTAGTTGGATTATATCAATGGGATCATTTTGGAGGTCTTCTTGCATTGGTAAAAAAAAGTGGGAAGTTTGTTACAGATCATCCTATCGTTGATTTTTATATCAAAAATAAGAGTGAACAAAAGTTGGCACTTGATGTTTACAAAAAATGGTGTGATGAATTTTTATTATTCTAAATGAAATGAAAAAAAATACTTTTTTTGATTTTAAAATCAGTCGCTATCCTTCTACGGAAAACCGATCTTTAAAAGCATGGAATGCTGCGGACGAACATCTGTTGCAACATATTGAGGCGTTGGAAATAGAGCAAAAATCTATTGCAATTTATAATGATCGCTTTGGATTTTTATCTTGTTTTTTACATGCTTATGCTCCACTTGTAGTCATCAATTATCGAAGTCAGAAAAAAGCAATTTATAAAAATATTGAGTCTAACCAACTGAATTTCAGCACTTTAGAATTCCTTCCTCCTTTGTTTCAGTTGGATAAAAAAATAAAAACAGGGATAATAAAAGTACCCAAATCATTAGATTTATTTCGCTTACAATTATCTCATTTGTCCAATCAAATGCAAGAAGATGGAGTTATTTTGGCCGCATTCATGACTAAATATTTTTCCAAAAAAATCATTTCCATAGCACAAGAATTTTTTGAAAAAGTAGAACAAAGTAAAGCATGGAAAAAATCTAGGGTAATCATTTTACAAAAAAAGAAATCTATAAAAAAAGTAGATCTCATTCATAAGATTAATTTTCAAGGAGTTGTTTTCCAACAATACTTTGGCGTTTTTTCAGCTAACCATATCGACTACGCAAGTCAATTTTTTATCGAACATTTACAATTAAAAAAAGAGGAAAAAAGAGTATTGGATTTGGCTTGCGGGAATGGAGTGTTAGGTAAAATGATTCAACTTCAAAATCCTGATTGTGAAATTCATCTGATGGATGATTCTTTTCTCGCAGTACAATCAGCAGCTTTAAATTTAGAAAAGGAAAATACATTTTTTCATTACAACGATTCTTTAGAAATATTTGAAAATGATTTTTTTGATTTAGTCATTTCCAATCCACCTTTTCACTTTGAACATGAAACCAATATCGAAGTTGCTATTCGACTTTTTCACGAAGTAAAAAGATGTTTGAAAAATGGTGGTCGTTTTCAACTTGTAGCAAGTCAACACTTAAATTTTAAAACACATCTAGAAAAAATCTTTTCCCAAATAAATATCACTTCTGAAAATGCAAAATTTGTTATCTATGAATGTTTAAAATAATTGATTTTTAAAAATAGTTGTCAAAGCAACCATTTTTTTATAAAATTGCATAAGTCAGATTAACTAGAATAAAACCAACCATATGACCAAAGATATTTCTCTTTTCAAACCTCATCTCACTAAAGAATCTCCAGCTTACAAAGGTGGAAAAACCACAAATGAAATAGATTTTGATGGCCCTCTTTATAAATTATCCTCTAACGAAAATCCGTTAGGAGCTTCTCCAAAAGCAATTGAAGCCATACAAAAACATTTACAAAACTTGCATATTTATCCTGACCGAACGGATGCAAGATTACGTGTAGGCCTAAGCGATTTTTATCAAAAAAAATTAACTGCTGATCAGTTTTTTACTGCCAATAGTGGTGTGGGAATTTTAGAACTAATTGTCCATGCTTTCCTTGGTGAAGGATTAGAATGTATTGCCACCAACCCTGCTTTTTTACCCTATATTTCATTTCCCTTAAAAGTAGGAGCAATCGTCAAAGATGTCCCACTATTAGGAAGAAATTATGAATTGGATGTAGATGGTATTTTGAACAATATCAATGAGAACACCAGAGTCATTTGGTTATGCACTCCCAACAACCCTACAGGAACTTACCTCCCCAAAAAAGATATTGACAGATTATTGGCTCAAGTGCCTGAACATGTTGTCGTAATATTAGATGAAGTGTACTATCAATTTGCAACTGCATCAGATTATACTACAGCCCTACCCTATGTGTTGGATGGAAAAAATGTCATTGGAGTCAATAGTTTTTCCAAAGCATATGGACTTGCTGGATTAAGAGTCGGTTATGCCTATTCCACTCCAAAAATCGCTCGATACATTAGCAAATTGCAACGACCTTTTTACATCAATAGCTTAGCACTTGAAGCCTCTTTAGCTGCGCTTCAAGACACAGAATTTATTCAAAAAACAGTACAAACTGTCAATGATGGAAAAAAATATCTCTATGCTGAATTTGATAAATTAGGAGTTGACTATTGGAAAAGTCAAGCCAATTTCGTGACTATTCGACCTGATATGGAAGATGTACTTTTTGAAGAAAAAATGTTGAAATCTGGAGTAATGGTTCGTCCAGTTGCCAACTTTGGAGCACCTGGCTGTGTAAGAATAACAATAGGCACACGTGAAGCTAATGAAGCTTTAATCAATGCAATGGGAAGAAGGGAACAATAGGATAAAGATTTAAGAAGTATGAAGTTTACCGAAAATTTGTGATAGGTAGAATCATTAGATTCTCGACCAACTTCATACTTCTTAAATCCTTATTCCATTGTTCCCTTCTTCCCACGGGTTTAACACAATTTAACTTTGTTCCTAGTCATATAAATTGTACTTTTATATTTCTAAAAGAATTTTTATATGAAGAAAAATATACTCCTAATCATATTTCACTTATTGAGTATTAGTTTAGTTGCACAAATTACTGTGACTAATGCCACTTTTCCTCAAGTAGGTGATACCCTTCGTACCGCCAGAGTTGGAAATCCAGATATTGATTTGCAAAGTGCAGGTGAAAATATTACATGGGATTTCAGCAACCTTGATGGCCCTATATTTGAAAATATTATCCTTTCGCCAACTGATGGTGCAGCAGTAGATACTTTCCCTGGCGCAACTCATTTGACTGGACAGCCTCCCATAGGTGAAACTTATTACAAAGCAACAAGTTCAAAATATTCTTTGCTAGGATCAGCAGGTCAAGATCCAATTGGACTTGGATTGGACATCGTTTTTAAATATGCCCCCCCACTTACTGAACGAAATGCCCCATTGAATTATAACGATGATAATAATACTTCCTCTGATATTCGAGTGGTTTTTGCATGGGATGATTTGCCAAGTGAACTTACGGACAGTATCGTTGGATTACCAATCACTCCTGACTCAATAGCTATTATTGTCGAAACAACAATAGAAAATGATGTAGATGCATGGGGAACTGTAAAATTGCCTAATGGCGATTATGATGTTCTGAGAGAAAGAAGATGGACTGAAACAGATACAAAAGTAGAAGCATTATTACCTGTATTTGGAGGACTTTGGCAAGACATAACCGACCTTTTAGGAGCAATCATACCTACTGATCCTAATGGTGGTAGTTTACTAGGAAAAGATACCACCCTTAATTATCATTTTTATAATGATGTCTCCATTGAAGAAATTGCTGTGGTGCGAGTTACTCCTACGAATGAGACTCCACTCAATATTCAATACAAAGCCACAGATGAAACTACCCCTGTGATAAAATTGTACAAAAGCAAACCAAATGTATATGCTTATCCAAATCCAGCAATTGATAAAGTACGATTTGATGTAGTTAATGTCCCTAAAGGTAATTATGACCTGAATATCTATAATATTTTAGGGGTTAAAGTATGGAATCAAGAATATCAATTCTATAACTCGACTGATACGATACAACTAGATGTAAATAACTTCAAAAAAGGAACTTACCTATATAGCTTAGTCAATAAAAAAGGAAAAACTTTAGTAACCCGTCGTCTTGTAATTTTGAGGCCTTGAGACGCAGGTTTTAGGGAAAAGTTACATATTTCGAGTACAAAAAAAGCCAATACATTAAAAAAAATGTATTGGCTTTTTTTGTGGAAAATTATTATTGTTTTTATTGCAAAAATACTGTTATTTTTCCTTTCAAAACCCTACTTTTGTCGTGATTTTACGTGAACCCAAATATTATCACTATTATTATAACTATTATTCATGGATTTTCTAATAAAACTAAATTATTCAACTATGAGTATTTTAAGAAAGACAACCCTAACGATTTTATCAATTTTTGCATTTGTTGGTGTCATCTTAGCTCAAGGCGATGCACCATTTGCTGATTTACCTCCTACATCTGAGTACGGAAAATGTTACGCTAAGTGTAAGATTCCAGATGTTTACGAAACTGTAACTAGCCAGAAGGTTAAGAAAGAAGCATCAACTAAATTAATCAAAGTTCCTGCTCAATACGAAACTGCAACTGAAAGAGTTTTAGTAAAAGAAGGTGGTGTTAAGTACAAAACTATCCCAGCTACTTACCGAACTGAAACTCAAACTATCGAAGTAGTTCCAGCAGCTACTCGTATTAAAACTATCCCTGCTAAATACCGAACTGAAACTCGTCAGATTTTAGTTTCTCCTGCAGGTGGACAATGGGTTAGAAAGAAAAAGTCTCCTGGATGTTTTTCTCAAAACCCAGAAGATTGTTATGTAGCTTGTTACGAAGAAATAGCTGCTAAATACAAAACTGAATCTTACCAAGTACTTGCTGAACCTGCAAGAACTGTGGAAGAAACTATTCCTGCTAAGTACAAAACAATTACTAAGAGAGTTGTTGACCAACCTGCAAGAGTAGAAGAGATTCCAATCGAGCCTCAATACAAAACTGTTACCAAAAAAGTATTGGTTAGCCCAGCTACTACTCGTGAAGAAGTTATTCCTGCAACATACTCAACTGTATCTGCTAAGCAATTAGTAAGAGCTGGTGGTTATACTGTATGGACTGAAATTCTTTGTGCAGAAAAAACTACTTCAAGTAAAGTACGTGCTGTACAAAGAGCATTAACTGCTGCTGGATACAACCCTGGTGCTGCTGACGGTGTGATGGGTGCTAAAACTCAAACTGCTTTAGCTCAGTACCAAACTGATAAAGGATTACCTGTAGGTAATATGAACCTTGAGACGTTAAGAGCTCTTGGTGTAGAAAACTAAATTAGTATTCGACTTATTATTAGTCGTGGTTCATATAATTTCAGAGAAGAGTTGATTGTGTTTACAATCAACTCTTCTTTTTTTGCACCCCTTATGAAAATAGTATGTCTTTTATCATACAACAGAAGCCTATTAATTTAATAGGGAGAGCACGGGTAAGTTATCAAATCAGATAACCTACCCTCTTTTTTTGTCAAAAAATTGTATCCCCTCAAAAAGTAGTAGGGCTTTATCCTGTAATGCTGAATAGTTCAAAAAAAAATCTTTTTTTGATAATTTCAAGACATCTTCTTTTATAACTCATTAATTATCAGTATTTTAGTGAATCCCCTTCCAATCTACTTTTATAAATTATCTGATTAAAGAGTTCAAGTATATTTTATTATAATTGAAAAAAGCGGTATTTTCGCTTAGTTTTCAAAAAATGAGTTAAACTGTTCACTCATTTAATTTCCCAAGACCTACCAAAGAGTAATTTGAAAGGAAATAAATAATATTGATTTCTTTTCATTACCGATGCTATAAACAATTTCCAATTCTCTAGACTGACTAATTAAAATTAATTTCCCCCTCTAAGTATAATGGTTTGCCCATTTAGAGAGGATTCTGTTAATTTATTTACTTGATGATTACGATAATCGAAAGTTTGTTCAAGAATTTAACATTCTTGCATCAAGCACTTAGTTTTAAATCCCCGCTAAATTAAATCTACTCTCAATCAAATTAAAGTATCATCAATTTCTATTGTTTTTACAGAAACATTATATAAAATACTGATTCCAAATTTTCGAAGTTGTGCACATTGTCACTTCACAAAAACAAAAGTCTAAAACATTTAAAATGAAAAATTTTACAAGCACTCTTTTCTTTTTGCTCGTATTTATTTGTGGCAGTTCAAATACTACGGCCCAAGTAAATTATACCGCAAAAGATCAAGTCACTACTTACAACCAACCATTTTTGTTTGGTTCCAACTTTGGGTATAATCCGCCATGGCAGGATGAAGACCTAGCAAATATTGCTGCTGGTAATCCTGCGATAGGTGTTGATGGAGTAGGTGTCAAATCATCTCGTCCTACCCTTCCTGGTTGGTTCATGGAGGAATATGGTTATGACTTCCGATTGAATACCTATCAACATTATGATAACCTTGGATTAAAAGATAATGTATGTATCGTAGGTTTCCCTTCAGATGACCAAAGAGATCAAACTCAACATTGTAGTGGTATCCAATCTGAAATGTTTGCCAATTTGTACACTCCTATTTGGGATGGTGGCGCAAACGGAACACCTTATAATGATGATAATTATTATGCTGCTTATTTATACAAAACAGTAAGCATGTATAAAGACTATGTGAAATTCTGGGAAATATGGAATGAACCAGGATTTGATTATAGTGGTAACTGTGGATGGAGAGATCCAGGTGATCCCAACTGTAACTGGTGGGATAATGATCCTGACCCATGTATCAATAAATTACGAGCACCTATTCAACACTATGTGCGTACGCTTCGTATTTCTTGGGATATTATCAAAACCCTTGATCCTGATGCTTATGTTATTATTGCAGGTGTTGGTTTTCCTAGTTTCCTTGATGCAATTATGAGAAATACGGATAACCCTGTGGATGGTAGTGTTACTGCTGAATACCCAAATAAAGGAGGAGCATATTTTGATGTAATGGGTTTTCACTCATATCCTCACTTTGATGGCACCATGAAATATTGGGATAATAACTTAGGAATGTTTGTTTATGAAAGACATTCTGATAAAGGAGCCTCTGGTGTACTTAACCGTCAAACAACCTATCAAAGTATTTTAGGTAATTATGGATATGATGGGACCACCTACCCTAAAAAAGAATGGATCATCACAGAGATTAATGGTCCAAGAAAACAATTTCAAGATTTTGTAGGGTCAGAAGAATATCAAAGAAACTTTTTAATTAAAGCTGCAATAACCTGTATGAAAAATGATATTAGGGCAATGCATGTCTATAACCTTGCAGAGCGAGCACTTTTTAATGAAGCCACAGGTTCCTTTGATTTGTTTGGTTTATATGAAAAAGTAAAAGATACTCAGCCTTATAACCAAGTAAAAACTAGTGAAGGTGTTGCTTATAAAACAACCTCTGATTTACTTTCAGGTTCGACATATGATGCAACAAGAACAGCACAATTAAACTTACCCGCAACTGTGGATGGAGGTGCTTTTTTAGATGTGGATGGAAATTACACTTACGTACTTTGGGCAAAAACAACCCAAGATATGAGTGAGATTTCAAGTGCAACTTATGCTTTTCCAACTAGTTTAAATATCAATTATTTAGAAGCTCGTAACTGGGAATATTCAAATAACTTCCAGAGTGCTCAAGTTGATCCTGCTAGTATTCAATTAACTGCTGAACCTACTTTTTTTACAGAATCTATTCTCTCAACTGATATTTCATCAGGTTGCGAGCCTTTGACTGTAAATTTTCAAGAACAATATTCAGGAACTGGTTCTACTTATAATTGGACATTTAATGGAGGAACACCTGCAACTTCAACGGCAACCAATCCTACGGTAAGTTTCCCAGTAGCAGGAACTTATCCTGTTTCTTTAGAAGTATTGGATGGTACTGGAAATGTTTTAGCTACGCAGTCTTCATTTATCGTAGTAAATGCTGCACCTACTGCAGATTTTACATACACACTTTCAGGACCAATTATTGTTTTTGAAAATACTTCAACAGCTAATGCTGACACCTATACTTGGGTTTTTGGTGATGGCAATTCTAGTACAGAAGCAAGTCCTACCCATGTATATACTACTAATGGAAGTTATACGATTACATTAATTTCAAGTAATGGATGTGGAGCAAGTACTCAAACAGCAACTATTAATGTCAATACTTCTTCCAATTTCCAAATTCCATATAATGCAAATACAGTTCTAAATCCTTACCAAGGAACTTTCCGACCAGGTACTAACTTTGGTTACAATCCTCCTTGGACAGATATTACGCTTGCAGATTTAGCTGGAGGAAATCCATCTATCAATATTAAAGGTGTAGGTGTAAAAGCCTCACGACCTACCCTTCCAGGATGGTTTGTAAATGAATATGGATACGAATTTAACCTTCCAAATTATGAGCATTATGATAATTTAGGTATAGAGGAAAATGTATGTATTATTGGTTTCCCTGCTCCTGAAGAAAGAGATCAAGCCTTCTATTGTGATGGCGTTCAATCAGAAATGTTTGCTAATATGTATTCTGATATTTGGGATGGAGGTGCTAATGGCACACCTTACAATGATGATAATTACTTAGCTGCATATTTATATAAAATCGTAACTCTTTATGGTGACGATATTCGATTCTGGGAAATATGGAATGAGCCAGGATTTGATTATACTGGAAACTGTGGATGGAGAGAACCGGGTGACCCTGTTTGTAACTGGTGGGATAATAATCCTGACCCATGTGATTTCAAATTACGTGCACCAATTATGCACTATGTTCGAATTTTGAGAATCAGTTATGAAATCATAAAAACGCTACAACCTGATGATTACCTAGTAGTTGCAGGTGTTGGTTTTCCAAGTTACTTAGATGCAATTTTGAGAAATACCGATAATCCTGTAGATGGAAGTGTAACTGCTGACTACCCTAATGGTGGTGGTGCATACTTCGATGTAATGGGATTCCATGCTTATCCTCACTTCGATGGTACTATGCGATGGTGGGATAATAGTGTTGGAGGTTTTGTATATGAAAGACACTCTGACCAAGCAATTACAAGTATTACAAATCGTCAAAACTTGTATCAAGGCGTATTGAGTAATTATGGTTATGATGGAAATACTTATCCTAAAAAAGAATGGATTATTACAGAAAGTAATTTACCAAGAAGAGAATTTCAAGATTATATTGGAAATGAAGATGCGCAAATCAACTATATGATTAAAGCGGTTGTAACTTGTTACAAACAAAACATTCATCAATTCCATGTTTACAACTTAGGAGAAGCAGAAAAATTTAATAGCGCAACTCGAGAGTTTGATTTGATGGGATTGTACCAAAAATTATTGGGTACGCAACCCTACACTCAAACAATTAATCTAGAAGGTACTTCTTATAAAACTGTTTCAGATATGTTATATGGTACTGAATTCGATCAGGCCAAAACCAACTCAATGAATTTACCTTCAGGTACAGATGGTGGAGCATTTATAGATGCCGCTGGAAATTATATTTATGTACTTTGGGCCGTAACAACTGAGGATCAAAGTGAGAATGCAAGTGCAACTTATTCTTTCCCTGGATCGTTTGGGCTTTCCCAAGTTTTCAAACGAGAGTGGGACTATTGTGAAACAAATTCTACTCAAACTATTGGGTCTACTAACATTGCTCTTACGGGGCGACCAATTTATTTATTAGAGACTGAAAATATGGTGGTTGCGCCTACTGCAATCTTCTTCCCTGATGTAAATACTGGATGTGCACCATTTACTGCGAACTTCGAAGATATGTCTAATGCAAATATTACAGCATGGAACTGGACAATCGCAGATGAAACGGGAACAGTAGTGCATACTTCTACTAGTCAAAACCCTTCTTATACTTTTGCTGACCCAGGTGACTATACGGTTACTTTAGAAGTAACCAATGATGCAGGAACCAATTCGACTACTCAAACAATTCATTCTGATGGTGTACTTACTGCGGGTTGGACTTATGTCATCAATGGTAACCAAGTTGAATTTACAAATACTTCAGTTAATGGAGTAAAATACTCTTGGGATTTTGGTGATGGAATTGGGTATACCAATCAAGAAAATCCAACTTATACTTATCAAGGTGATGGTCTTTACAATGTTGGTTTAACAGTAATAAATCAATGTGATACGATCCTCGTTCCTCAAATTATTGAAATAGGAGTTGGTTCAGGAATTCCTCCTATTACCAATTTTGCAGTTAATTTAACTGCTGGTTGTGGTCCAGTATCTGTTGATTTCATAAACCTTTCTGCTAACGCAACTGGTTATCTCTGGACATTCCAAGGTGGTAATCCAGCTACTTCAACAGAATCAGATCCGACGGTTACATTTAGTACTCCAGGTCAATATAGTGTTACTCTTGAAGCTTCAAATTCAGCAGGAACAACTACATTTACCCAAACTGATTTGATTACGGTAGTAGGGGTTCCTACTCCGAGTTATACCTATGATTTATCCAACTCTCCAACATTAGATTTCACTAGCAATTCAACAGGCGGAGTGAGTTATTTTTGGGATTTTGGTGATGGTAATGTGAGCACTCTTGAAAATCCAACGCATACTTATGCGATGGCAGGTGCTTATGATGTGACCTTATCCGTAGCAAATGGTTGTGGTTCTGCAGCTACAACTCAGATTGTAAATATTGATGGGGCGAACTTACCTCCTTCAGCTGCATTTATTTCAGATAACATCAATGGATGCTTACCTATGGAAATTAACTTTATGGATAATTCCGTAAATGCAACTAGCTGGAACTGGACTTTCCCTGGTGGTACACCAAGTACTTCCACGGATCAAAATCCATCAGTTACTTACGACCAAGTAGGAAATTATGACGTAACTTTAGAAGTAGCCAATGCTAATGGAACTAATACTGTTACTCAGACTTCTTATATTACAATACTCGATATCCCCTTATCTAACTTTACTTTTGCTGTAGATGATTCATTAGTGACTTTCACTAATTTTAGTACTACAAACTCATTTAGTTACTCTTGGAGTTTTGGTGATGGGACATTTAGTACTGATCTGAATCCAACACATATTTATGGTGCAACAGGAGTTTATGAAGTTACATTGACTGCTGCGAATGGTTGTGGTTCTCATTCTACCACTTTCTTTGTAGATGTTGTTACCAATCAAGGAGGAGTTGCTCCTGCTGCTTCGTTTACAGCTGATGGGAATTCAGGCTGCGCCCCCACTACAATCAATTTCACAGATTTATCTGCAGGAGCACCTACAAGTTGGAACTGGTCATTCCCTGGTGGTACACCAAGTACCTCTACCGATCAAAATCCAACGGTAACTTATGATAATCCAGGATCTTATACTGTAACTTTAGAGGCCAGTAATAGTTTTGGAAATGATATAGCTACTCAAGTAGGATATGTAACTATTGAAAATACTCCTAGTGCAAACTTTTTCACTTCAACAAGTGGACTAGATGCTACATTTAACAATACTTCTACAGATGCGACTACGTATTCATGGGATTTTGGAGATGGAAACACAAGTACATCTGCTAACCCTACTCATACATATGCCAATGGTGGAACTTATACCGTTACACTTATTGCTACAAATGATTGTGGTTCTGAAACGATTACATCTGAAGTTGTTTTTGTTGATGCACCTGTTATTGCATTTAGTTCAAATGTTACAAGTGGATGTGGTCCATTAATGGTTGAATTTTATGATAACTCATCAGGAGGTTTAACAAGTTGGAATTGGTCATTCCCCGGCGGTACACCGAGTACCTCTACTGACCAAAATCCAATCGTAACTTACGATTCTCCTGGTACATATAATGTAACATTAGTTGGAACGAATAGTAGTGGAACAAGTACAGGAACACAAGCTTCTTTCATTGAAGTATTTAATGGTCCTTCTGTTGCATTTAACTCAACTATCAACATTTTAACTGTTGGTTTTAATAATATGTCTTCCAATGCATTTACTTACGAATGGGACTTTGGTGATGGTAATACAAGTGTGGGAGAAAGTCCAACTCATATTTATGCAATGGATGGTACTTATACGGTTACACTTTCTGCAACTAATAGTTGTGGTACAGTAACTACTACTCAAGAAGTTACCGTAATCAGTTTACCTACTATTGGATTTACTTCAAATATAACCAATGGATGTGCTCCTTTCCAAGTAGAATTCTCAGACCAATCTTCTGCTAACGTTACAAGTTGGTCTTGGTCATTCCCAGGTGGTACACCTTCAAGTTCATCAGATCAAAATCCAATCATCAGTTACGATGCTCCTGGTACTTATGATGTAACTTTACTAGGAACCAATGCAGCAGGAAGTAATACATTTACCCAAACATCGTACATCGTAGTAGATGATGCACCAGCGGTTGCTTTTGGATCAAGTGTTTCAAATTTAACGGCTACATTTAGTAATACTTCTACAAATGCTGCTTCTTACTTATGGGATTTTGGTGATGGAAATACAAGTACTGATCCTAGTCCGATGCACACTTATACTGCTAATGGGAATTACACAGTTACGCTTACAGCAACTAATGCATGTGGTTCTACTACCACTACTGAAATGATAGAAATTAATTTTATTGGTACTGCTCCTACGGCAGCATTTACTTCAAGTGTTACTACAGGATGCTCACCATTGATAGTTGATTTTACTGATATGTCATCTGGTGATGCAACAGGATGGTCTTGGGAATTCCCTGGAGGCTCACCTTCCACTTCTACGGATCAAAATCCGACGGTAACTTATAGTGCTCCTGGTATGTATGATGTTATTCTTATCGTAAGTAATGCTGCAGGAAGTAATACTGCTACACAAACTTCTTTGATAAATGTTGGTACTGCTCCTACAGGAAGCTTTACTTCTAATGTTAATGGAAATGTTATTTCTTTAACCAATGCTACAACTGGAGCAACGTCTTACAGTTGGGATTTTGGTGATGGAAATACAAGTACTGATATGAATCCAACTCATACTTATATGATGGATGGAACTTACACCGTTACTTTGACAGCTACCAATGAATGTGGAGATGTAACAAC
Source organism: uncultured Saprospiraceae bacterium (assembly GCA_937918905.1). Taxonomy (GTDB): domain Bacteria; phylum Bacteroidota; class Bacteroidia; order Chitinophagales; family Saprospiraceae; genus CAJQQY01. Next base: position 5,750 of record CAKZSH010000004.1, on the reverse strand, counting down.
TACCGAAACGGTAGTTATCACTACATCACCAACTGTTGCATTTACATCTGACATTTTTGAAGGATGTGTCCCTATGACAGTTAATTTCAGCGATCAAAGTTCAGGAACTATTGATAGTTGGTTATGGGAAATTCCAGGAGCAACGCCAAGTACTTCTACGGATCAAAATCCAAGTTTCCTTTTTGATGTAGCAGGTACTTACGATGTTACCTTGACCGTTACCAATTCTACAGGTAGCTATCCATTGACTCAAACTCAAATGATTTTAGTAGGGATCGCTCCAATGGCAGTATTTGAAGTAGATCAAATTGGTGGTGTTTATTCCTTTACCAATAACTCTGTAGGAGGTACTAGTTACCTTTGGGACTTTGGAGATGGAAACACAAGTACTGATATGAATCCAACTCATACTTATATGATGGATGGAACTTACACCGTTACTTTGACAGCTACCAATGAATGTGGTTCAGTAGTAACTACAGAAATTGTCAATGCAGTTTCTGCACCAGCAGTAGCGTTCAATGCGGATGTACTTTCAGGATGTGCACCATTAACTGTTAACTTCTCGGATGCAACAGTAGGTGCTGTCGATAGTTGGTTATGGGAAGTTGCGGGAGGTACTCCAAGTACTTCTACGGATCAAAATCCAACTGTTACATTTGATGCTCCTGGTACTTATGATGTTACTTTGACGGTTACAAATGCAACAGGTAGTTATCCATTAACTCAAACTTCTATGATTATTGTTGAAGGTGCTCCTTCTGCTGCATTCGATGCAACGCAAAGTGGTTCAGTTTATTCATTTACTAATAATTCAGTAGGTGGTACGACTTTCGAATGGGACTTTGGTGATGGAATAATGAGTAATGAAATGAACCCAACTCACTCCTATGCAATGAGTGGTTCATACACCGTCCAATTGATTTCAACTAACACATGTGGTTCTGATACGACATCTATATTGTTAGCAGTACAAGCTGCACCAGTAGCAGGATTCTCAGCAGATACAACATTTGGATGTGCTCCTTTCGAAGTTCAATTCACAGATCAATCTGCTAATGCAACAGCATGGTCATGGGATTTCATGGATGGAACGCCAAGTACTTCTACGGATCAAAATCCAACTGTTACTTACGATACTCCAGGTACTTATCCTGTAAGTTTAACCGTTTCAAATGGAGTTGGTATGGACAATATTACGGTCAATTCATTTATCGTAGTTGAACCAGAACCAGTTGCTGAATTCTTCTTCAATGTAGATACCACTCATGTAGAATTTTTAAACAACTCTACAGGTGGAACGAATGCTACTTACTTATGGGACTTCGGTGATGGAACTACAAGTATGGAAGTAAGTCCTACTCATGATTACCCTGATGGTGGCACTTATGTGGTCACCTTGACGGTAACAAATGATTGTGGAACTACTACTTTTGAAAATACAATTTTAACTACTGTTGATGTATTTGATGTTAGTTTCTTAGATGAATTCTTATTGTTCCCTAATCCGAATGACGGTCAATTTACAGTCATTTTGAGAGGGCAACCAAAAGATGAAATTCGATTAAACTTAATCAATATTATTGGTCAGTATATTCATAAAGAAACGGTTGATTTCACTTCTGGTGAATTTACTAAAGTAATGAACTTTAGTCATTTACCAGTAGGAACTTATATCGTTGAATTACAATCTGAAGCTGAAGTCACTTACAAAAAAGTAGTGATTGAATAAGTTTTTGATTTGATTTAAAATGAAAGCCCAAATTTTTCGATTGAAAAATTTGGGCTTTTTTTTGTTCACAGCTTTAACGTACCACGACTATTTGAGTCGTGACCTTATTCGATAAACAAAGCCATTTTAAATGTTTTTAAAAAATGTGTTTGTCAATATTATCACGACTCAGAGAGTCATGGTACGTGAAAGCTGTGTTTTCGAAAAACGTTAAGCAACCAATCCCCTACATTTTTCGTTTTACTAAAAACTATTTTTTACAAAACCTTCAACTCACGTATGAAAATTTTAATGGTTTGTTTGGGAAATATTTGCCGCTCTCCTTTGGCAGAAGGAATCATGCAAGAAAAAATCAATCAAAAAAAATTAAGTTGGGAAGTAGATTCTTCTGGTACAGGTGCTTATCATAGTGGAGAACTCCCTGATCCTCGTTCCATCAAAGTTGCAAAAAGTCATAACATTGATATTACAAATCAACGGGCACGACAGTTTCAATCTCAAGACTTGGATAACTTTGATTTGATTTTAACCATGGATGCCTCTAATTACCAAAACGTAAAAAGACTAGCAACTTCAAAAGAACAAGAGGAAAAAATTCATTTAATCATGAATTTTGCCAGCCCTGGAATGAATCAAATTGTACCTGATCCATATTATGGAAATGATGGTTTTGAAAATGTATATGAAATGTTAGATGAAGCTTGTGAATGTATTGTTGAGCAGTTTTCGTGATTTGTGATTGGTAACTAGTGATTGGTCTACGAATTACAAATCACCAATCACCAATCACTAGCCACCACCCTTCTAATAAAATCGAATCGCTTTCCTTCCCACCTTTTGCAAATTATTAAAATCAATTAAAAAAGAAATCCTTTTAAAGAGCGTATCTCTTGTAGTTTCATAATTAAAACTTTCTCGAATATCTTTACTTTCAAAAAATGGAATGTAAATTTCAAAAACATTTCTCATTCCTACGATTGCAATTCCTCCACTATACGAAACAATAGTCGCTTCCTTAAATTTGTCAAAATCAAAACCTTGATAGATGGCCAAATCAAAGTAAGGTCGAATAGGCAATGGCCCTGGTATCGTACTCTCCACTCCTACTCCGATCATCCAATCTTCTGAACTTCCTTGATTATCCAAACTCCTTAATCTTGCATCCCTGTTAAAGTATTGTTGGGAAAAAATTCCTTCAGATTGTGTTCGTCCTAAAAGGGTTTCATCAAACATATAATCTCGAATCGAAATTTCATTAGTAATCCCACTAAGTGTAAATCCTACCAATGCAGGAGGATTTTCGAAGTAAGGCATCCAACCTAAAAATCCTCTTAGCGTTGCTCCCTTTCCACTTTTTTGATAAGGAATAAATTGTTTATAATTAGAAAACAATCTTACAAAATCCTCTCCTTGATGTGCCGTAAATTCTATTTTTAAAGGCGAAGTAACAGTCATGTCTTCGAAAGTATATTTTAATTCGTTGACATAATAATTTTTCTTTTTTCGTTGAACTTCAGTAGGATTATCTATGGTAGTAAAACCTTCATTACGTGAAATATTTACATGTCGAAATGCCACCCGATGTTCCACTTTTGAAACCATTCTTTTTTTCTTAAAAACAAATTCCAACTCAGGAGCAAGTTTGGTAAAATCATCATAAAATTGATCTGCCCAATCATAGCGATAAGAGAATCGTTTGGCATTCATACTCAAAGTCACTCGTTGAAATAAAGATGATTCAGGGAAAAAATTATATTTTATCACTCCAGTTCCAACAATGTTTTTACTCGCTGTACCATACATTGGAGCTAGTGCAAATTCAAAATTCTTTGCTGCAAAATCATTGTTATGCAATACCAATCCCACCATCGTTTTATCATAATTATTCCATCCCAATGCAGGTAACCAATACAATGTACTTCGAGTCGGATTTTTGATTCCACTTAAAAATTTTAAACGAAGTGGTTCCATTTTTTTAAATAATCCAGACGTGCGTATTGTGTTATTTTTCCTATTAAAATCTGGTATTTCTCGATCTTTATCAATGATAAATTTATCAATTGCAATACCTTCATCGTGTGGCGGAATTTCAATTATCTTTTCCCCAACAAAACCTTCAATCTTTTGTATCTTCTTTCGGTCACCTGCAATTATGGAAAGTTTAAATGGAACGGCTATTCCATTTTTGTTTCGAATTTTAAGTTGATAACCATTTGATTTTGAGATACTTACGATTTTATAATCTACTTTTTTTGTAGAATAAATTAGATCATTGAAAGCCTCATCTTTATCTAAATCAAAATGTTCAGCAAAATCTTTTGGTTGAGGATGTTTAAATTTCCATTCGCTAAAAAAACTTTTCATTTTTATGGGAGTCAAATATAACCCCATAATATCTGCTGTTCGATCATACGCTCCCATGCCATAATTCATCTCTGTCATATCATCCACAGGTGTATTGATGGCTTGGTGTAAATTTTCTTTTTGCATCGAAGACTTCACCAATTCCATCAACCCCAATTCGCCTTTTTGTTGCATAAATTGGGGCAACGCTTCTCCTTTTGAATCAGGATAAAAATTCTTTTGGTATAATCTTTCATAGTAAGAATTGATCCCTTCATCCAACCATGCATAATCTCTTTCGTTGAATCCCAGAATCCCTTGAAACCAATTATGCCCTACCTCGTGAGCAATAACTACATCTAAATTTTCTGCTGAAAACATCCTATCTACCAAAGTAATCATCGGATACTCCATTGCTCCTGCTCCCGCAAAAGGATTGCTTACCGCAGTCACATGCGGATAAGGATAAGCACCTACTTTTTGAGAATAAAACTTAACCGCTTGATCTAAATATTTGGTAGCATTTAACCATAAATGAAATTCTTTTTTGTTAAAAAACGCCCACGTATTTACATTGTTATTTTCACTTAATTGAACTCTACTTTTTTGAACAAAAAATCGTTTGTCAGCAAACCATGCAAAGTCATGAACATTTTCAGCCGTATAACGAATGGTTTTGTTTGGAAGATTAGTTTTAGGAAAAGTATCTTTTTCCAATAATGGTACTGAGCGATCTGCACCTTTCGGATATTTTTCAACAATATACCTATTCGTCTCTCGTACCTTATTATCTAAAAAAGCTTTTTCAGTTTCCGTTTGTAATTGCCCTGTTGAGGCTACAACATAATCTTTGGGCAAAGTTATTTTTACATCAAATTTTCCAAACTCCGCATAAAATTCTCCCATGTCCAAGTAAGGCATAGGATGCCATCCTTCTCGATCATAAACTGCAGGTTTGGGAAACCATTGCGTGATATAATAGGCTTGTCCCTCATGTCCCATTCGAGAAAAATATTTTGGGATTTTTATTTCAAATGGAATCCGAAATTGAATGGATTCTTGAGGACGTAATTTTTGATTTAATTTTATCAAAGCAATATCAACATGTTCCTCATCATAAGCCCAATCTACTTTTTTACCATCCACCTGAAAATCAATCTGAGTGTAACTTCCTTTTTCACTATTTTTAGCAAAGAAAAATTTAGTACTTCCATTTTGAATTTGCTGTTTGGCAAAAGCAGTATTTTTATTTTTATAAGCATTTGCCCAAAGATGAAAATAAATACTTTCCAAATCATCTGGAGAGTTATTGATATATTCAATTTTGGTGACACCTCTCAACATATGATTGGCATCATCAAGGGTAACTTCAATATCATAATTCACCTCTTGTTGAAAATAAGGTAAAGTATTTTGTCCAAAAGAGAAGAAAACAAACAAGCTGCAAATAAGGGTAAGAAATATTTTTTTCATGATTTAAAAACCATTATATATTAAAAATGAAAAACTTGAATTTACGAAAGTACAGTATCCTTTTTACTTTTTTTATGATACTTTGTTGTGGATGTTCTTCTAAAAATTCAGTTCCAAAATTTTTCCCAAAAGAAAAATTCCCCCAATCATGGTTTGGATACTGGTCAGGTGAACTTCAAATCTACTCTCCCAAAGGTATCCA
>CAKZSH010000003.1 GCA_937918905.1 uncultured Saprospiraceae bacterium | reverse complement strand
TGGGACAAGACGATGTGGTCCTAAAAGCATTTGAACTAGGTGCTACTGATTTCATTTCTAAGCCATTCAAACCTTCTGAGTTAGTGTTGAGAATTAAGATGATTTTCCAAGAAATGGCTCTAGCTACTAAATAGATGTGTTTAAGTGTATGGGTTTATAAGTGTTTATGTTGACGAATAACTTTGAGTATTTTTATTTTGATTCACAATTATTCGTCAACATATACACCTATAAACCCAAACACATTAACACATAAACCTTCCTGATTTTACCAAATCTTCCAAATTTACTTACCTTATTTTCTCATTTGAATAAAAATGGGACTATTTTTGCGTGCCATTAATTAATGATAAATTTTGAATGGCTCATATTTGAATTCTTTTTTAATCCTGATTTCTTACCTAAATGGTTAGGTGAGAATTTGGTGTTCAAATATGTGAAATTTTTCATTCAAAATTATTTTTGTAATTCATGAAACAAAGATTTTATTATGAAAGGAATAATCCTAGCAGGTGGATTGGGAACTCGACTCTATCCATTGACCCTTGCAGTAAGTAAACAATTAATGCCTGTGTATGACAAGCCGATGATTTATTATCCATTGTCGATTTTGATGCAAGCAGGTATTCGAGATATTGCAATCATTTCTACTCCATACGATTTACCCAATTTTGAAAAACTTTTACGAGACGGAAGCGACATCGGATGTAATTTTTCTTACATCGCACAGCATGAACCAAATGGTTTAGCTCAAGCTTTTGTTTTAGCTGAAGATTTCATTGGAGGCGACAGTGCCGCTTTGGTTTTGGGAGATAATATTTTTTATGGAAATGGTTTAAGAGAACTATTGCAAAAAAGTGCAAATCCTGATGGAGGTGTTGTTTTTGCATATCAAGTTGCTGATCCAGAAAGATATGGAGTTGTAGAATTTGATGATAATTTCAAAGCACTTTCTATTGAAGAAAAACCTGCGAATCCAAAATCAAATTATGCAGTTCCCGGTTTGTATTTTTATGATAACTCCGTTGTGGAAGTTGCTAAAAATTTGGAACCTAGCCCAAGAGGTGAATATGAAATTACTGATGTCAACAAACATTATTTACAAGCTGGAAAACTTCAAGTAGGTGTGTTGAGCAGAGGTGTTGCTTGGTTGGATACAGGGACGCACAAGTCGTTGGTTCAAGCTGGACAGTTTATCGAAGTCATCGAAGATCGTCAAGGTTTGAAAATTGGATGTATCGAAGAAATCGCATGGAACATGGGATTCATCGGAGATGAACAATTAGAAATGCTTGGACATAAATATATCAAAAGTGGCTACGGAGAATATCTTCTTCGACTTTTGAAAGCTAATGTTTAGGACGTTTGACGTACACTTCGTTTGTCGTACGTTCGCTTTGCTCTCTTGACGTACGCTACGCTTGTCGTTTCGAATATTTTTGATGTAAAAAAAACTCATTGCAAATTAATGTTGCAATGAGTTTTTTTTTATTTGAATAAAACCTTCTTCGTAAAACGACAAGCGCAGCGTACGTCAAGAGAGCAAAGCGAACGTACGACAAACGAAGTGTACGTCAAACGTCCCCCTAAATCCAAGAAGTAAACAATCTTTAGAGAGAAGTATTTTCAAAGACATCTTAAAAAAACGAAAGTTGTAATTTTTAGAAAAAATAAATGTCAAATAATATCATTTGGAAATACAGCTTTAAAGTAAAACGACTTTTCAAAAGAAAATAATAACTTTGAAATACTTAAATGAAAATCAATTTTAAAATCACTTTACTTGTCTATTTTAAAAAAAGTAGTTCTTTCCATTCTCCTTTTGGTGATTACCTTTCCAGTTATTCGCCCTGGTTTTAATTTACAAATTGATCCTCAAATTCATTGGGTTTTCAATTATCTTTTTCAAAATAATTTTACCGAAACTCAACATTTAATCTTCCCGCATGGCTCATTGACTTTTATAAATTTTCCATTGGCAATGGGAGATAATTTATTTTGGGGTAGTTTGATTCAGGCTTTATTGAGGTTTGGATTTATTTTCACTTTTCTTCACTTAGGAAATATTATTCAACCCAAAAGATGGTGGTTGCATATTGTATTTGCATTTGTATTGTTGGAATTTATGGAGTTGGATTTCATCATTTCAGCTATGGTAGCAAATCTACTTTTTTTAAATCACCAAACTAATAAAGTAAGTTGGCTCATTCTAGTTTTTGTTTTAGCCACTTTAGGCTTTTATATAAAAATGTCAATTGGGATTATTTCATTTTCTATGATTGTTCCCTACCTCTGCCTATCAAGGTTCGAAACCGTGGTACGCTTGATAGACAAAAGTAAAAACAAAGCAGAACGAATAGCAGTGCCTCAATTGCAAACTGTGACACGGCAGGGAGTATTTCCTTTAATAGGAGGATTAATTTTTATTCCAATTTCATTGGCCATTGGATGGTTTTTGATGTATCAAAATTTTGATGGTTTTGGAAAATATTTTATTGGAGTCCTTGAACTTGTAAAAGGTAATTCAGATTCTGCAAGTTTGTATCCTGATAATAATTGGTTGATGTTGAGCATCAGTTTTTTATCATTTTCTTTAATTCCTTTTCTGCCTAATCGACAGACAGGTTTAGAAAAAAAGAAAACTACATGGCTCGTGTACATCGTGTTAGGATTTTCTGTTTTTGCAGTTTGGAAACATGGAATGGCACGGCAAGACCCTTGGCATATTATCAAAGTCTTTTCATGGGGAATGATCTTTCTATCTTATATTTTTATATTAAATAAAAAAATCAAACCAATTACAATTGCCCTATCAGCATCCGCGCTTTTATTTTTTTATGGAAATATTCAATCGAGTGTGGGAACGTTTGTAGATGAATTTGGATGGGATGGTTATCGAAATTTTTCAAATACTTTTTTTCATCAAAAGGATTTATTTGAAAAAGACAAAAAGGAATCACTCGAACGAATTCAAGTTTGTAAACTGATCCCAAAGGACCTGCAATTGATTGATAATCAAACAGTTGACTGCTATCCTTGGAACTATGCTTTTGTTGAAATGAATCAATTGAATTGGCAACCTCGCCCTGTCATTCAAAGCTATGCCGCCTACACCCCTTGGCTAGATCAACAAAATACGAATCATTTTTTATCGGAAAAAGCACCTCAATTTTTGATTTGGGAAAATGATATTTTAAAACGCGATAATTGGGAAGGCGAACTGACGAGTATCGATAATCGATATTTGTTGAATGATGAACCACATACCATTGTGACTATTTTTTCAAATTATAAAATCGTAAGTCAACAAGATGCGTATTTATTGTTACAAAAAAACAAAACGGCTCTCCTCGAAAACCCAATCTCCAAAGCAACCATAAAAAGCAAATGGAAAAAATGGATTAATGTACCTTATTTTGGAGATGGAATACTTCGAGCAAAATTTCAATTCGATGGCACTTTTTTAAAATGGCTAAAATCAAAAACTTATAAGGACGAACCACTTTTCATAGAGTACCAATTGGAGAATGGCGAAATTCGAAAATATAAATTCACTACAGAAAATGCGACACAAGGACTTTGGATTAATCCTTTTATAATCCAACCTTCGAATAATTTCATTAATCCCATCACCTCAAAAATTCGCTTTAGTATCGGCAATGATTTTTTTGTAAAAGAAGGAATTGAAATAGAATGGCAATTTTTTCCAATAAAAAACATCAACGAAAGAAGTGGTTATAAAAATGCATTTACGTTGTTTGGGAAAGATATTTTAGATGAGAAAAAATTAGCACTTGAAAAAAATGATGCAATTCCAAATGAAATAGAAATTCCAAAAGAAGGTTATTCTCCTTCCTATAATTTTCCTTTATCTGAATTAAACATGGATTCAACCAAAAACTATTTTATCTCAGCTGAAGTGGAAGCAAAAATATCTTACCATGCCAATGCATCATTGGTGATTTCAATCGAAAAAGATGGAAAATCCCTTTTATGGCAATCGAAACCGCTTGAAAATTTTATGTCCATTTATCATCAATGGGAATTAATTTCATTTCAAAGAAAAATTCCATATGAAAAGTTAGATGGCGCTGTGCTTAAAGTTTATGTTTGGAATTCTGGGAAAGAAAATATTGATGTCAAAAATTTAAAATTTAAAATTTTCGAAAACACGTCAAACGTAACTGCGGGTTTTAAACTGCAGTAAAAAATATGATTTTATAAAATCAAAAATGTTAATTCCACATATTAATTTTCAAAACAACGTTTTATGCTTTTTATAAAAGATGTTGAAAACTGTGTTTTCAACATCTTTTATTTTTACTGCGGGTTAAAAACCGCAGCTACGTGTTACCGAATTAAACTCACATCACCAACAATAGATTCCTCCACAACCTCACCACCTTTATAATAACTGAACAACGCCTTCCAAACATACACATCAGTTGTAGATGGTTTGTTATTAAAATAGCCATCCCACCCTACCAAAGGATCATTGGTTTGAAAAACTTTTTGTCCCCAACGATTAAAAACTACCAATTGATAAAACTCCACTTCAGCACCACATTCGATGACAGGTTGAAATGCATCATTTATGAGATCACCATTTGGAGTAAATCCATTTGGAAAAATAAAACAACTTGAACAGTCCTCTGAAAATACTTCAATCGTATCGATCGAAATACATTCCCCAATCGAAACCTCAGCAATATAAATTCCTGCTTCATCCACTTCCAAAACCGAAGAACTTCCAAAGTCATCTTCCCAAATGGTTTGTGAAAAATTACTTTCCAAGGTTATTGTTTTTCCAAAACAAATAGAAGTATCTTGACCTAAATCCAAGACAGGAGGAGGTGCCACAAAAATATCTTTGCAAAAACTAGATTGCGTTGGCAACCCTTCATCGACCAATAATTGTAAAGTATAAATTCCAGAGCTAGAATAACTCACTTCTAGTTCATCAAGCGACAGCCCGCAAGTCACATCCAAACCAATAGGCAAAGCAAAATCAATTCTAGAGATTTCATTACTTTCTTTATTGTCAATAAAAAATACAACACCTTCATCCGTAATATGACTTTCGGTAATCGAATGTGGAAAATCAAAATTGCCAAAATTGCCAAGTGTCGTTGGAGTTGGGGTATTTTCAATATCATTCCCGAAGTCAAGAGCCGTAATTTTCCCATCAATTCTATTGATTAGAATGCCTAGAAAATTATCGCAAAATTTTGTAACACTAATATCACGTGGCCCATCAATAAAATTAATATTATCTAACTCTTCTCCCGTAGGTATATTGTTAAGGCTCGGGCCAAAATTCAGCCTACTAAAAGAATCAGTAGACTCATTGGTAATCAATAAATACCAATTGCCATTAGATCGAATAGGAGAAAAACCAGTAGGAAAACTAAGGTTGCCAATTGTTCCTAGATTAGTTCCCGTAGGAATATTTGCAAGTGTATTTCCAAAATTAAATCGAGTGATAGAATTACTCACTTTGTTGGTCGTAAGTCCAATCCAAGTATCATTTTCTTTAGTGATAAATAAATCATGTGGAAATCCCAAGTTGCCAATGTTCCCTAAATTTTCGACAACTGGATCATTCATAATATTATCTCCAAAATCCAACCGAAGCAAAAATTCATCATCCAAAACACCATCCCATCCTCCTACTATAAATCCCCACCAATGACCATTATCATTTAATATTTGAATCCCTTCTAAACCAACAGAAATCTCATCAATAGTTATCGTGGTAAATGTAGGAGTATTGTTAAGACTACTTCCAAAATCTAATCGAACAATATGATTCTCATCAAAAACAGTAGAGAAGGAATAATAATTTTCTCCATCTTGAACCACATGTGAATAGAGCGGACTGCTATTGGGAGGAAATGGCATGATGGGTTCAACTGAAATATCGTAGGATAAAAAATTGGCTTCAGAGACCAAACATAAATTAGTAAAGGAGTCACCATTATTTTGAATAGATACTATTTCGCCAATACAAACGGTGTCAGGTACTTCAAAAACTGGTTGAGCAGATGAAATATGGATACCTAAAAATAGGCCCAAAATGGGTAGGGTTAAGTTCAGTTTCATGATCTTTCGTTTTTATTTTAACTTTAAAAAGCACTAACTTTGCATCGCTTTTTTACTAAAAACCAATTTTACAGGATTATATTTTTTATTTTGAAAATATAACATTTAAAAAAATAAATGAATGGCAACTCCTAGGTCGGTAGCATTTTATACTTTAGGCTGCAAATTGAACTACTCGGAGACATCGGCAATTGGTCGAATGTTTGAAGAAAAAGGTTACACAGAAGTGAAATTTGAAGACGGTGCAAATATTTATGTCATCAATACTTGTTCGGTTACG
>CAKZSH010000002.1 GCA_937918905.1 uncultured Saprospiraceae bacterium | reverse complement strand
GATAAACTTCTTTGTATTGCTTGAGCGACTTGATTTGTAAAGTCATGTATTTTTATTTTAGGTTTTAGTGTTTTTGGAAAATATAGTTTACATTACGTCCGAGAGTCGCCAAAGGTAAGGAAAGATTAGAAAAAGTTTTATGATTTTCATCATAATTAAACGTTTGAATTTTTAACTTTTTTATTACCTAAAAATCAACAAGTATTTATTTTCTTCAAAAGAAGAAGAAATTTTGTTTATTTTGCATTAAATGCTTTTGTTTGTTTTTTTAATATTTTTTAATGGTAGCTTCTAAGAAGAAAGAAAAAATGGATAATATAATTGAGGATATTGATGAAAGTGGAGATTTTTTTCGACCTTTTGACCCAAATGAGGTTAAAATTTACACCCCTGCTATGACAGTTCAAACTATCATTGAACGGTTAGAGTATGATGAAATTAATTTGTTTACAGAATTTCAACGAAATCCTGATTTATGGGATAAAAAAAAGCAAAGTAGGTTAATTGAATCGATTCTGTTAAATATGCCATTGCCTAGCTTTTATTTTGATGGAGAAGAAGATAACAAATGGCAAGTCGTCGATGGATTACAGCGCATAAGTACTATTAAAAACTTTATAGTTGATAAAACACTTACCCTTGAAAACCTTGAATTCTTACCTCAATTTAATGGTAAAAAATATGACGATTTTTCAAGAGATATGCAAAGAAGGATAAAATCATTTCCAATTACTGGATATGTGATTCAAGAAGGAACTCCAGACGATGTCAAATATATTTTATTTAGCAGAATAAATACAGAAAGTTTAATTCTTACTCCACAAGAAATAAGACATGCCTTAAATCAAGGAAAACCAGCAATATTTATTGAGGAATTAGCAAATTTGACTAGCTTTAAAAAAGCAACAGATTTTTCGATTAAATCCATAAGAATGCAAGATAGAGATTTTGCGAACAGATTTGTTTCTTTTTATTTATTGAAACATGAGAATTATCAACCTGATTTAAATAGCTTTCTGAATTTAGGAATGTCTAGATTAAAAAGCAAATCAGAAGAAGAGTTGGAAAAAATAAAAAATGCCTTTAGTCAAGCTAATGAATTAGCCACATTAATTTTTAAAAAAGATGCTTATAGAAAAAGGGTTAATTCAACAGATAGAAGGAAACCAATTAATAAATCTTTATTTGATACTATTTCTGTAAATTTGGCAAAACTAAGTAAAAAAGAAGTAGAAAAAATAAAATTAAAAAAAGGACTAATAAATGCAAAACTAAGAGTTTTAATGAAAACAGATGAAGAATTTATGGCTTCAATATCTTCAAGTACTGGTCAAAAAGATAAAGTTAGAACACGTTATAATAAAATTCACAACCTGTTAGAGGAAATACTTAATAAATGATTTCAGAAATTCATATAAAAAATTTTAAATCGCATCTGGATTCTCAATTGGAGCTAAAAAACCTAAATATCCTCACTGGTGTAAATGGTACGGGCAAATCTTCCTTCACTCAAAGCTTACTACTTTTAAGACAATCATTTAAACATAATCGTTTGACGGCAGGAATCCAATTAAATGAAGTCTTGGTTGATATTGGTTTAGGTATAGATGCGCTTTGTCAATATGCAAAAGAAGATTTGATATCTATTAAAATTGTAACTTCTAATGAAAAACAACTAGAATGGGAAATGAAAGTTCCTGATTCTGCACTTGATTCTACATTTCTTAAATTCAATAAATTAGTAGACGATAACAAAATTTTAGAAAATTTCTCTTTATTTAATAAAAATTTTCAATATCTAAGTGCAGAAAGATTAGCTCCTCAAGAAAGTTATGAAAAAGATGATTATGCCGTAGAAACGGAGAGGCAAATTTCTAGAGAAAAAGGAAAAGGAGAACTCATTGCTCACTTTTTAAATTACTATGGAAATGAAAATATGAAAAAAATTTCCTTTCCAATGTTGTTACATCCAAAAAATAAAAATGAAAATTTATTATCTCAAACCGATTCCTGGCTTAGAGAAATTAGCCCTAATGTAAATGTTAGTATTGCTGAAAACGATAGAAATTTTGAACTACGCTATAACTTTGATGTAAAGGATGATTTTCCCACTAATAATTTTAGAGCGGAAAACGTAGGCTTTGGTATTACTTATTCCTTACCACTAATTGTAGCTATTTTAAGTGCAGAAAAAGGAAGTATTATCATAATTGAAAATCCAGAAGCTCACATTCATCCAAGTGGACAAGCAAAATTAGCCGAACTAATGGCGATTGCCGCTCAGTGTGGTATCCAATTAATCGTTGAAACGCATAGCGACCACATCATTAATGGAATCTTAGTAGCGACAAAAAAATTTGAAGAAACTGGGCGAGGTGTTAACAATGAAAATGTAAAAATATACCTCTTCGAACGCTCTGAGTCTGGTCATTCAACGGAGGTTAAAAATATTGAAGTATTAGTTGGTGGCAGAATTCAATCTCCCCCAAAGGGCTTCTTTGACCAAATTGCTTTAGATAGAAAATATTTAAGAGGTTTTTAATTATGCCAAATCTAGACACTTTCATTTTATTTCCTGCTTCTTCACCTCCTAATACAATGATTTCTAACAATGATGAAATCGTTTTAGAAGAAGCTAACCTTATTTCTTTTTTAAGCCAACTAGATGCTTTACTAGAAATTGTTGCCTGTGAGAAGGATACAAACTTGTTTTATAGTGCTAATGAAATTAAAGATTTTCTTATAAATGTGGAAGAAACTAATAAAGAACTCTATTTGATTGATGTCGCTTCTATAATTGACGAATATTTACAAAAAGCAAATGCTACTAATTGGCAAGATAAATCTCTTCAAAATAGTTCATTTCAATATATTCTTTTAGATTTTAATGAACAAAGAATGATTCAATTATCTGACCACTCAATTAATGAAGGCATAGAACGTCAACTAGATTACTCTGAAAATAAAGTTTCTCTAATAAATCATTTAGCAATTAAAACACCAAATCAATATTTATCCCTTCTAAAAAAAACGAGTATACCTACTAGTTTTCCTATAGCTATTAATATTCCCTTAATAAATAACGAAATAGAATTGTTTAGATGGCTTTCACAAAATAGAAAACCACGAATTTTTAATCTTAATCAAAAACACGGAGAAAACGGTAAAGGTGCTCATAAGGCAAATAAGGGAGATGATGTTAGCATTCTGGAATGTAGCGAAAAAAAAGCACAGGAGCTTCTTATAGATGCGATTGGTGACGCTAGAATCAACTCGAAAAGACTTTATAATTATGACTCCGATATAGATAAATATATTTTATTTTATTATGAAGGTAATAATCCTCAAAATCAATATCATGGATTTCATGTCTCAAAAGATAATGCTCCGAAAAAAATCCCTAATACTATCTTAAAACGTTTAAAAGGAAAGGTTAATTAGACGCTAATTAAAACCGTCCAAAATATATACCATTCAATGAATAGAAGAAAAGCAATTCAACAAGCAGCCTACCTTTTAGGTGGAGCAGTTTCTGCCTCCGTCATAGCAAGTGTGATGAGCGGCTGTCAACCTTCTGGTGCACCAGATTGGACTCCTCAATTTTTGACACCCGAACAGGCTAAAACAATCGAAGCCATAGCTGAGACTAT
>CAKZSH010000001.1 GCA_937918905.1 uncultured Saprospiraceae bacterium | reverse complement strand
GGTCATTATGTTTTTGGAATCTATGAGCGATTACCAGAGAAAATAAAAAAAGAAAATTCAAAACTTGATTATAAAATTCAATCTAAGATTATGAGTACATTAGAAATTTTAAGAAATGAGGGAAAAGTAGAAGTAAAAGTTGAGCTTGCTCGAAAACTTAGCAAAGAAGGATATTCTACAGCTAAGATTGCGGAGTTATTAGAAGTAGAAGAAAAATTTGTGTTGGATGCACTTCAATCGGATGCTAGGTAAATTATAAATTTTCTCGAAAGAAAATGAAAACGGTAATGGTTCATGAATCATTACCGTTTTTTTATTGAACCATTCTCGAAATATATTACTTTTGCACAATTATTTTATACCAATTAGAACCATCAAAATATATTACAATGATAAGAGCCAATAATCCAAAAATAAAATCGTGGGTAGACGTGCCTGAAGGAAGTGATTTTCCAATCCAAAATTTACCGTTTGGAATTTGCAAAATCAATAATTCAGAACCTCGTGTGTGTTCTGCTATTGGAGATTATATTATTGACTTAGCGAAGGTCAATGACTTGGCATATTTTGCTGATTTAGGATTGTCTCGTGATATTTTTTATAATGAATATTTGAATGATTTTATGGCTTTGGGAAAAGGTGTAACACGAGCAGTTCGTAATCGCCTTTCTGAGATTTTTGATGCTGATGAAACGAAATGGAATAGCAGAGAACTGCAACAATATATTTTACATAAAAAAGAAAATGTAGAAATGTTGTTACCCATAAAAATTACAGATTATACTGATTTTTATTCAAGTATAGAACATGCAACTAATGTGGGTAAAATGTTTCGTGATCCTGAAAATGCATTGTTACCTAATTGGAAACATCTTCCCGTTGGTTATCATGGAAGAGCATCTTCGATTGTAGTTTCAGGCACACCTATTCGAAGACCAAAGGGACAACAAATTCCAAACGATTCTAAGCAACCAGTTTATGGTGCATCTCGATTGTTAGATTTTGAATTGGAAATGGGATTTGTGATTGGTAAAAAAACAGAGTTAGGCGATACAGTTTCTACACAAGAAGCAGAGGACTATATTTTTGGATTGAGTTTGTTTAATGATTGGTCTGCACGAGATATTCAGAAATGGGAGTATGTTCCATTGGGGCCTTTTTTAGGAAAAAGTTTTGGTTCGACACTTGCGCCTTGGATCATTACTTTGGATGCATTGGAACCATTTAAAGTTGCTGGCCCAGTTCAAGATCCACCAGTTTTGCCATACTTAGAATATGAGGGAGAAAAAAATTATGATGTGAATTTGGAAGTAATCATTCAGCCTGAAGAAGGAGAAGGAAAAGTTGTTTGTAATTCCAATTTCAAATATATGTACTGGAACATGTATCAGCAGTTAGCACATCATACTGTCAATGGATGTAATATTAATGTTGGAGATTTATACGCCTCAGGAACCATTAGTGGAAAGACACCAGATTCGTATGGTTCCATGTTAGAGATTACATGGAGAGGAACCAAGCCCATTCAAATGCCAGATGGCTCTGAACGAAAATTTATTGCAGATGGAGATACTGTAATTCTAAGAGGATGGTGCGAAAAAGATGGAGTACGAATCGGTTTTGGAGAAGCTTCTGGAAAAGTTATTCCAGCGCATGTTGAGCATTTAATAGCATAATTTTTTTGTAAAAATATAATTAATTGAAGCGTAGACTTAAAGCGATAGTTAAAAGTTTGAGGAGATTTCGGGTGTTCCATCGATGGATGGGATTGTCTTTAGCTTTATTATTATTGATAAGTGCAGTAACTGGAGTTTTACTAGCATTGAAAAAAGATATTGATATTATTCAACCGCCCACTCAAAAGGGGATTACAGAAAACTTATCAGATTGGAAACCACTTGATGAAATTAGTTTGCTCGCAACACAAGCCTTTCACAACGCCTACCCCGAACAAAAAGAAAATGAAATAGATCGTCTAGATGTTCGACCTTCAAAAGGAATTGTAAAAGTATTGTTTGAAGAAGGGAATTGGGAGGTTCAAATTGATGGAAAATCAGGGGAGGTAAAATCAATTGCTAAAAGATATTCTGATTGGATAGAAAGTTTACATGATGGTTCGATTATTAGCGATGGCTTTAAATTGGTCTCCATGAATTTTCTTGGAATTGGATTGTTATTTTTGATAGTGACAGGGGTGTGGTTGTGGTATGGGCCACGGCGAGTGAGAAGGGAGAAGAGGAAATGATTTTTTTTTAGCCGCAGATTTGCGCTGATTTTTTATGATTTTCGAAACACGCGTTATAGAAAAATCATAAAAAATCAGCGCAAGTCTGCGGCTAAAAAAAATCACTATTTAAAAGTAAATCGGTAAAAACCGAACATTTCCCAAGGTATTAAACTCCAAAGCAGGAGCAGGAATTTTAATAAAATTAAAAACACTAAATAAGGTGTTTAGAAAACGACTCTTGGTTTTGATTTTTGTTAAATCCACATCAAAGGAAAGATACATTTGACTGTAACGCGGATAAAGGTCAGGATCACGTTGATAAGCAATTCCAGTTTTTTCTTCCACCCAATCATAATTAAATCCTTCATACATATTTTGTGCCCCATAGCCAACAGCTACGTTGAGCCATTTGGGAAAACGAGTATCCTTTTTTTTCATAAAAGAATGAATATTAAAAGATAGCCAGTTCGTCTGTGCATTATAATCTTTGATAAAAGTTTCAGGGAATTTTTTTCCATAAAGAGAAAGCGCACGGTCTCGATAAGTTGTCGTATGCATGCCGTCTATTGAAGTGAGCATATCAGTAGGGTAGGTGGGAACAGTTGAAGAGACTTTCATAATAATTCGCTGTTCTTTCCAAAGCAATTCTTGCCCAACAAATAATCCAATTCCAGCAGTATTAAAACCAATGTCAGGTACTGAAAAACCCCATTTCGCAGAGTACCCATCTAGTACTTCGATAGTTCCTTGTAACGCAAAACTTAAACCTGCCGCTGTCCACATTGCATTTCTTCTTTTGACGCCAGTCCACCGAGCACCTTCGAATGCTAATCGAGTATAATTGTAGGAGGTCAAAGCGTGTCCTATTTTATCGACATGTCGCCACTCTCCCCAGTCATTAAAAAGATGAAAAGGCTCTCGTTCCACATCTGCATACCAAATTTGGCTTAAACCAAAAACAACAGAAACATAGGCTGCACCACCAATGGATGCACAAGTCCAAAATCTACCTTTATGAAGAGAATCTGCGGGTTGGAAAAATGGAATTTTAGAAGATTCTGATACAACAAAATCTTGATTTAATTGTCCAAATATTGGGTTTGGTGCAAAAGACAAAAGTAAAAGGCATAGAAAAATATAAGGGAATTTGCTTTTATAAAATTTCAAAATATGTGATTTGATTTAAATTATAGGGTAAAAATAATCTATTTTCATTACGATTATCTATATTAGGCGGAGTTTCATAGAAAACTGTAAACCATCTGTATGATATTTTGTAACATTATAAAGTATTCGTAGTCTCAAAATTGAGAAAAATTTTAAAACAATAAAATCAAATAAATATGAGTCAAGCAGCTAATCAAGGTAAACTTATCAGTTTTGGAGTGATGGCATTTTTTGCCTTAGTCGTTCTCCTTACCCTTTCGGGTAGTATTTTCAAAACCATTGCTCCAGGTGAAAAAGGAGTAGTCTTTAAACCTTTTGGTATTGGTTTAGATAAAGCACCAGAGAATTTAAAAGGCGAGGGATTCCACATTATTGCACCTTGGAATACTTTATTTAGATATGATATTCGAACTAAGGAAGCATTTGAAAAAATGTCTGTTCTTTCCAAAAATGGTTTAACGATTGACGTTGAGTTATCGTATCGTTATCAACCAATGCCAAATAAAATTGGTGAACTACATGGAGAGATTGGAGTTGATTATTTAAATATTATTGTTAAGCCAGAAATCAGGTCAGCTACCAGAGAGGTAATTGGTCGATATTTACCAGAAGAATTATACTCTACAAAGCGGGAGATTATTCAGTCAGATATTGCAAAAAGCACAAGAGAGAAGATTGCTTTAAAGCATATTATATTGGATGATGTTTTGATTCGGGAAGTGGCGCTGCCTCCTAGTTTGAAAGCAGCGATTGAGACAAAGTTGGAAGAAGAACAAGTTTCTTTTCAGTATGAATTTAAGCTAGATAGAGAACGAAAAGAGGCAGAAAGAAAAATTATTGAGGCAGAGGCGAAAGCAGAATCGAATCGAATTTTGAATGCAAGTTTAACTGATAATATTTTAAGAGATAAAGGAATTGAAGCAACATTAGAGTTAGCTAATTCTCCTAATGCAAAAGTGATTGTTGTAGGTGGAGGTGATGAAGGATTGCCTTTGATTTTAGGAAATTAATCGTCTTTGTAATAAGTAGCTAAAAAAAAGGGTTCGAAGTGATTTTTACTTCGAATCCTTTTTTTATTTTTTGTAATAATATTGTTACAAAAAGATAATGTTATCACTTTTTATCAATTCGGATAAACTGCATATGGTTTTCTAAGTCATTATATTCTTTCTTCTGACTATATATAGCAAGCCCAATTGTACGACTATTGGAATAGATCAAATAATTGGTAGTAAACCAATCGTTGCCTTCATTACTATGAAAGTACTTGAATTTGAAATACTGAACCATGTGGGCACCTTTTATTTTATCTTCAATTAAAACATGACGATAAGTAGAATCAGGGGTCAAGTATTCTCTGTACAGTTTATCTTCATAGGTTTCTAATATCCGACTTGTAACATCAGGTGAAGGTCGTAGCGGAGGTCCATCAGTTTTCAATGCTATAAATTCAAGTTGTTCATTTTCATATTTTACAAACCAATGTTGCTGATTACCATTGAATTGTATTAACTCATTTAATAAAATTTGATTGAGTGGACTTAAATTTTCTATAGGCTGATTTGGAAAAAAAATTGCAACGACTTCTTGTTTTGAAGAGATTTTTTGAAATGCTCTTGGGAGTAAAATTCTTACATTGTCGATATTATATTCAATATCGGCTTTAGGCTGTGAAGGTGTATTTTCACAACTCAAAAAAAATAGAAAAAAGGACAATGGAAAAATTAGGATAGTTAAAAGCCTTTGGATTTTGATTGTCATTTTAGATTATTATTTACTTTCGATTAACTCCCTTTAAAAAAGGTACAAACCGAAAATTATCAAATTCTTCTTTTTGGAATTTTTTCTCATCAACACGAGTGATTCGAGTCATTTTTTTAGAAGCGTCATCACCCACAGGGATAACTAATATTCCTCCAATTTTTAATTGTTTCAATAATGCTTTTGGAATATCTGTTGCACCAGCCGTTACGATCATTTTATCAAAAGGTGCATACTCAGGCAATCCTTTATAACCATCCCTAAAAAAAGTACGAATATTTCCCACCTCAATTTTATCTAAAAGTCCGTTGGTTTTATGATAAAGGGCTTCCTGTCTTTCAATAGTATAAACCCTTGCACCAAGTAAAGCAAGAATAGCAGCTTGGTATCCCGATCCAGTCCCTACTTCTAAAACTTTATCTCTTTTTTTTATTTGTAAAAGTTCTGTTTGGTAAGCTACGGTAAAAGGTTGCGAAATAGTTTGTTCATTTCCAATGGGAAAAGCCTTGTCTTGATAAGCCCATTCTTCAAATGCTTTTTCCAAAAAAAAATGCCGAGGTAATGCACCAATAGCAGATAAAACCTTTTTATCCTTGATTCCTTTTTCTTGTATTGTGGCTACTAATTTTTTTCTTAAACCCTTGTGTCGGTATGTATCGTTGAAGTTCAATAAAGTATATTTTGTGAAAATGGATAGATAAACAAAGTTAAACTTTCTTTTGAGTTTAAGGAACTTCGTTTTTGATAGAAATTAAATTATGAAGAAACAAAAACTCAAAATATCGTAAACTATAAAGCATTAAAAAATAATTATTTCTTCAAATATAGAATTACAGATTTTAAGTTCCTTTTGGTATTTTTGCCTATTCCTAAACCAGAGCTTATTATTGAATTTACCTAATCTAAAATTAAAGAACATGTTAGAACAAATGACAATAACACCTATCAAATTTGGAACAGACGGATGGCGAGCAATTATTGCCAAAGAATATACCGTTGATAATGTAAAACGTGTAGCAGAGGGTACTGCTAAATGGATGAAAGCAAAAGGTTATGATAAAGTAGTCATTGGACACGACTGTCGTTTTGGAGGAGAAATGTTTGCTGAAACTACAACGCGAGTTATGGGCGCATATGGAATCAAAGTGAACTTAGCAAAAGGATTTGTTTCCACACCTATGGTTTCTTTAGGAGTTGTAAAAACAAAATCTCAGCTGGGAGTAGTGATAACTGCAAGTCATAATCCACCATCATATAATGGTTTTAAATTAAAAAGTATTCATGGAGGCCCTTCGATTCCATCGGATATTGCAGAGGTAGAAGCATTGCTACCTGATGTATCTACTATCAAGTTGCCAAGCATGGAACAAATGATGGAAGATGGGCTATTGAACTATGTGGATTTGGAAGGAATTTATTTGGATCATGTGGAAGCTAATTTTGATATGGATGCGATTCGTAATTCAGGTCAAAAAATTGCCTATGATGCTATGTACGGAGCAGGAATGAATGCGGTACAAAAATTATTACCTGATGCGATTTGTTTGCATTGTGATAACAACCCAGGCTTCAAGGGGCAAGCACCTGAACCTATTCATCGAAACTTAGGTGAATTATCAGCACTCATCAAAAATGATCCAGACATTACTTGCGGATTAGCTAACGATGGCGATGCTGATCGAATTGGAATGTACGATGGCGACGGAAATTTTGTTGATTCTCATCATCTGTTGTTATTATTGTTATGGTACATGCATGATTATAAAGGATTAAAAGGGAAAGTGGTTGTTACTTTTTCAGTAACAGATAAAATGAAAAAATTTGCAGAAGCATTAGGGCTGGAAATAGAGGTGACTAAGATTGGTTTTAAATACATTGCGGAGATCATGATTAATGAAGATGTGTTGGTAGGAGGAGAAGAGTCAGGTGGATTAGCAGTTAAAGGTCACATCCCTGAAAGAGATGGAATTTGGAACGGATTATTGATTTTTGAATTTATGGCAAAAACAGGAAAGACGTTGAAAGAATTGATTCAGGAATTGTATAAAAAAGTTGGATCATTTTCTTTTGATCGAGATGATTTGCATATCAAAGAAGAACAAAAGCAATCGGTAATTAATACTTGTAGAACAAATCCTTATACGGCATTTGGCAACTACAAAGTTCAAAATATTGAAACTATTGATGGCTATAAATTTTTCTTAAGTGATAATGAGTGGGTGATGATTCGACCTTCTGGAACGGAACCAGTTTTGAGAGTTTATGCTCAAGCTCCTTCGCCTGAAGATGTCCGATCAATTTTGGATGCAGTTCAAGCTACTATACTTTAGTAAATGATTTGAGTTTGTTTGAAGTTGTTTGAGATGTTTTTCTCAGACAACTTCAAACTTAAAAATCCTTCCATCTTTCCCTACAATATACCCTATATTATTAATGATAAAAATATCATTCAAGTCTACGTTAGGAAAATCTTCAATTACTTCCCAATCTTCTCCACCATTTTTAGTTCTCCAAAAGATGCCTTGATCGCCTACAATAAATCCATTGTTTTTATCTATAAAAAAAACAGATTGAAAAGGTTTATTGGAAGATGAAAGGTTATCACCATTTCGAAGAAAATTCCAAGAGGCACCTGCATCAGTAGTTTTGATAATCGAACCTGAGAATCCAACGGCGTAACCTACTTGCGAATTGGGGAAATGAATGTCTTTAAAAAAATCACCAATGATGCCTTTGTTTTCCCAAGTAGTTCCACCATCAGTAGAACGCAGCATGATTCCGTAACCTCCTACATGAATGATGTTTTTTTCAGAATGAAAAACAGTCGCCAATTCTTGTTCAAAAGAATCCACTACTTCACCATTAAATTCATCTTGAACTTTGATAATTTTTCCATTTTTAAATGCACCACCTGTAACGATGATTCCTTCATTTCCCCAAAAACTAACATCACGGAAAGTCTCATTTGGAAAAAATAAATTATGGTATTTCCAATTGCTTTCAGGAGTTGCTTTAAAATAAAAATCTCCTCCGATGCCTACTGCGTAACCATTGTCATTATTATTGAATTGCATTTCTAGAATTTCCTTACCTCGTAAAGAATCCATCAACCAAGTGTTACCTGCATCATTAGTTTTCAGATAAATATCTTCAAACCAAATATTCCCTCCTATAACATGTCCAGTAGAATCATCGGTAAAATGAATAGCATTTAAATTGAGTGAAGTAGGACTTTGAAGTTCAGTCCAAGGCAATTGAAATGTTTCTTCTTTTTTACAACCAGCAAAAAATAGTATTTGAAAAATAAGAAATGTGAGGAGTTTGGTTTTTGTCATAAAAAACGAAAAACAAAAAAGGCTCTTACAATTGCAAGAGCCTTTTTTAGTATATTATTTAAAATAAAATTATTTTCCTTTTGAAGCCATTCTCTTTTTAATCTGCCAATTCATAGTAGGAAAGGCAACTCCACTACCACTAATATGAGAGAATTTTTTTCCAAAATCTCTAGGAACATAATAGTTATTCATAAAGTCCATTAAGAAAGAAGTTAATTCATTCGTATCAATATTTCTTGAGGATTGTTTCAAGTAAAATCCAATATGTTTGATTTCACCTTTTTCATTCCAAAAAACATGCATCCACATTTTAACTCCCTTGATATCAAATTCAAGCATATCAGCAT
The DNA here is from genome assembly GCA_937918905.1 of uncultured Saprospiraceae bacterium. Taxonomy (GTDB): domain Bacteria; phylum Bacteroidota; class Bacteroidia; order Chitinophagales; family Saprospiraceae; genus CAJQQY01. Next base: position 21,464 of record CAKZSH010000001.1, on the reverse strand, counting down.
AAGCTTCCATCTCGACAATCATAGTTGTCCACATTTTTTGAGCTTGTGCTTCATCTTCAGCATTAACTTCGATAAGTGATGCGCTGTATTCAACACTCAACTGGTCATAGGCTGATTCATTATAGCCCAGTACAAATACTTTAGGCATAGATGTCAAAGTATCTTGTTCGGTAACGGTTTTTGGGTCAGAAGGATAAATATCCTTTGCTTGTATTGAATTAGATACAAACATAAATCCCACCAGCAAAATCAAAATCTCTCTCATTTTTATGTTATTTTCACCAAAAATATAATTTTTTTTTTAATTCACTTGGTTATAGTTTTAAACAAATGCTTAATCAATAAAGTTTGTTATTTAAAAAGTATTAATTAAGATTTCTTTAAATTCTTTTGGGGCGAACGATAACACATTACAAATAACGCAAATATTGTGCGTAATTCAATGTTCAGTTGGGAGTAATTAAATTAAGAAGGGAATTTGTTTTATTTTTTCTTAGAAAATGTAATATACACTTTTTATATTTTAAAAACAGTAAAACAAGTCAAATTGTTGTTCAAAAAATTGAAAATACTCAACATGTCCTTTTTTTATTTGGATAAATATGATATAATAAAATTATCTTCTTTCAATCCATTCCCTTTTTAACAAGCTATATTTCTCTAAATCATAAAATTTTTCATGAATATAAAGCCCATCTCGCAATGTCCCTTCATGTGAGAAATTTAATTTTTTGGGAATATTTATACTTTTGGGATTAAGGGAAGCCGCATTGATTTCCAATCTATTTATATTCATTTTTTCAAACGCATATTGAATAATTTTTTCACAAGATTGAGTAACAATACCTTTTCCTTGTAGGTGTTGACTTAACCAATACCCTATTTCTGCGGATTGGTTTTCTTTGAAAATTTTGACTAAAGCTACTGATCCTACTAACTTTTTTTCATAAAAAATAAAGGTTGTTAATTTTTGTCCACCTTTATTAAATAATTTATAGGTTTTGAGATGCTTTTGACAATCTTGGATGGTTCTAGTTTTATTGACCCATGCGAGCCACTTTTCCATGTATTTCCTTTGATCTTCTAAAATCTCAAAAATGGATTCCGCATATTCCAATTCGGGAAGTTTTAATTCTAATTTTTTATTAATAAAAAGTGTTTTTCCTTTCATAAGAGAAAATTGACGAAATTGGCGTAGTTTTTTGAAAGTGTTAGTAATATATAGAGTTATTATTCCTTATTAATGCTTGGAATTCATAATTTTACATATTATTATAAAAAATGTGGATGATATATTTACATTTTAAGAAAAAGCCATTTTTTAACTAAAGATTGATACATACCTGATGGGAAAAATTATTTCATTACTCAATCACAAAGGCGGCGTTGGAAAAACGACCTCAGCAATTAATATTGGAGCAGGATTAGTAGAGCTTGGTAAAAAAGTTTTACTGATTGATCTTGATCCACAGGCCAATCTAACCCTTTCATTAGGAATACCTCGACAGAAAAATACTATCTATGAAGCGCTTCGTGGAGAAAGCGATCTAGAACCTTATACTTGTAAGGAAAATTTAGATGTTATCACATCTTCATTGGATTTGTCAGGTGCCGAAATGGAATTAATCAATGAGGCTGGTCGAGAGTATATTTTAAAAGAATTATTTGCGACAGTAGAAGATGATTATGATTATATCATTATTGATTGTCCTCCATCATTAGGACTTTTGACATTGAATGCATTGACTAGTAGCCATGTTGTTTACATTCCTTTACAAACGGAATTTTTGGCTTTACAAGGAGTTGCGAAAATTAAGCAAATCGTAGATAAAGTTCGTTTTCGATTAAATAAAGAATTAAAGATTGGTGGAGTTATCGCAACTATGTATGATTCTCGAAAAGTTCTAAATCGAGATGTAGTAGAAACGATCAAGAAATATTTTAAAGATAATGTGTTCAAAACTAAAATTCGAAGCACCGTAGCTTTGGCAGAAGCACCTTCACAACGGAAAGATATTTTTGCTTATAGTCGAAGTAGTAATGGTGCCAAGGACTACTACGAACTTTGTAAAGAAATTCTTGAAAGATTGGAACCAGCTAATGTGGAGAAAGTGTTAGATGAAGAAAATAAATAAATACAAAACATACGAAGACAAAGTGATTAGAGAATTGTTAAGAGAAAACTAATTTTAAATAAATAGATTACAGGTTTATTTTTCTGTTTTTCGAAAAGAATCCTCCACCTGTTATCATAAATCAAGTAGGTTTTGAGTAAGAAAAAATTTAAAAAAGGGTTAGAAAGTCTATTCGGTGACTGGGGAGGTGAACCGATAGATGATACTGTTTTGGAATTGGAGAGAACAGATGAGCCTCAATCCTCTGAACAAAAAGAAAAGCCTGTAGCTCATTCTAAAAAGGATACAGACAGGAAGACCAATGCAGGTAAAAATTTCACAACTGATTTGGATGCTTTGTTTCAGGATACAGTATATGAGTCTATTGATGAGCAATTTGAAAAAAGAAAAGAGAAGAAGAAAAAGAAACCTTCTGCTGAAAAAAAGAAGCCTAAAGAGAAAAAGAAACGTAAAGTTATTCCTCGATCTGGAGGGTTAGATTCATTGATTCGAAGTACTGTGGAAGGAAGCATCATGCAAATCGAATCGACCAGTAATAAAAAAAGAGTTTCTTTTGTTTTTGATAAAGAAAAATTAAAGAAACTAAAGTCTATAGCTAAGATCAAAAAATCCTACCTCAAAGATGTTATTGATGAAGTAGTGGCAGAGTATCTTCAAAAATATGGAGATCAATACAAAGAATTAGACGATTAGAAAAAGAGAAGGCTGAATGAGTAGATAATCATTCAGCCTTTTTACTATGTTGAAAACTTCTGTCAATTATCACCAACTTTCTGCCATGCGTCGCATCGATGAATTCCGTTTATATTATAATCATACGATACATCCTGAATTGATTAGGATGGAAAAGGAGCGTAAACGATTGTTATTTCTTTTGGCATTATCGGCTCTTGCCATTGCAATTATTACTGTGGTTTTATTATTTTTTAAGGCAGCTTTATTTGGATTTTTTTTAGTGATGCCTTTTGGATTTTACATCAGTTATTTGCTATATCGTATTCAAGAATTTCGACAAAAATTTAAACCTAATGTCATTAATTTGATTTTAGACTTTATAGATAATAGTGTCAATTACGGAACGCTTAAATATGATGGTAAGCGAATGATTGACAAAAAACGTTTTCTTGCTAGTCAGATTTTTAAAACACCTGCACCTCAATATACTGGAGAAGATCATATTAGCGGCAAAGTCGGTGAATTGAATTTTGAGCTGAGTGAGTTGAATGTAAGAGAATATTCAAAAGTAAGGAGTCGTTTAAACTATGTTTTTCGTGGAATTTTTCTCTATGCTAAATTGAATCGAGAGATGAGAGGTGAAATACTTATTTTACCCAGAGAATTCAAGCAATATCTTTCGAAAACCATTCGTGCATTTAATTTAAGGGATGGCGAACCTGTGGAAGAACAAACATTGAGTGTAGAGTTTGAAAAATATTTTATGTCGTACGCTACTTATGATGCAGAAACTTCAGCTTGTTTATCAAGAGATATGCAGCATACGATAGTTAGTTATCGAAAGAAAACAGGGAAAGAAATTTATGTTTCTTTTATCAAAAATGAAATATATATTGCGATAACTGAACCAAAGGATATACTCGAACCTTATATTTTTAGTTCTAATGTAAGTTTTGAATTGATCTATGAGTTTTTTGAAGAAATCTATTTACTGATGAGTATTGTTGAAGATTTTGATAAATCACATTAAGTAGATAAAGGTTTAATGTCCAGCGAAACAAATATTTGAAATAAAATTTAAAAAAATAAATAATTTCTAATGAAGAATTTTTTAGGATTTGCGCTTTTATTAATTGTTTTTTTGACCTCTTGTGACTCCACTAAAAAAGCGGTTACAAAAGTCCAAGAAGAAACATTTGCTGTTAATGAAAATGCATTGTTATGGAAAGTGAGTGGAAAAGATTTACAACAACCATCTTATGTTTTTGGTACCATTCATATGATCGGAAGTAGTGATTTCTTTTTGACCGATGCAATGAAAGGTGCATTTGCAGAAAGTGATCGAGTTGTATTTGAAATAAATATGGAAGAGATGAATGACATGAGTATGTTATTTACTTTGATGGGAAAAATTACGATGGAAGGAGGAAAAACACTTAAGGATTTATTGAGTGATGAAGATTATGCTTTGGTGAAATCTCATTTTAAAGAAATAGGACTTCCGTTATTCTTTTTGGAAAAGATAAAACCATTGTTTCTCTCGACCTTTGCTTCGGGAGATATGGCTCCAGGTGCTTTGGAAACTGGAGAATTGAAATCTTACGAAATGGAATTTATGAAAATGGCGCAAGAGGATAAAAAAGAAATGGGCGGATTGGAGACAGTTGAATTTCAGCTAAGTATGTTTGATAGTATTCCGTACACCGCTCAGGCAGATATGTTAGTAGATGCTATCAAAAATTCAGGGGAAGGGGACGATCAGTTTGCACAAATGGTAGCCATGTACAAAAGACAAGACCTGGCAGGATTATATAAAATGATTCAAGGCGATACGGAAGGAGTAGGAGAGTTTGAAGATTTACTTTTAGTTGGAAGGAATAAAAATTGGATTCCTTTGATGGAAGGGATGATGAGTTCGAAAAAAACTTTCTTTGCAGTAGGTGCTGGTCATCTAGGAGGAGAAAATGGGGTAGTGGCTTTGTTGAGAAAACGAGGTTATATTGTTACGGCGGTTGATCCTGTGAAACCAAGACCGTAGGGGAGGAATTGAAAAAGGGAAAAAGGGAAGACGGATTTATGATTTGAGAAGTTTTTTCGAAATATGGTGATTCTACCTTTCATAATTATTCGACAAATTTCTCAAATCTTAAATCCTTGTTCTATTGTTCGATATTCAAATAACCTGTCCAATACCAAAAGTGATAACAAAAAGCAAAGTAGTAAAAGCCATTTGTTTGAGATAAGGATCTAGTTCCGATGGTTCATTTTTTTGATAAACAGCTTTGGCATTTATAAATAATAAAGGAAGGACAAGCAGAAATAAAAATTGAGTGGCGTTTTCAAAATGAAAATTCACATATACTAAAGAACATAAGAGTCCTCCAATCAATAAAAACCAATGATATTTTACCGCATTGGTTTTTCCCATTCTTACTGGTAAAGTATTTTTTCCAGCCTTCTTATCAGATTCTATATCTCGTATATTATTGACATTCAAAACAGCAGTTGCGAATAGTCCGCAACTTGTAGCCGGCAACAAAATCCACCAATCTATAAAACGGGTATGTAAATAAAAAGTACCTAAAACGGCTACCCATCCAAAAAATATTAATACTGAAATATCTCCAAGTCCAATGTACCCATATGGATGACTTCCTGCCGTATAAGTGATCGAAGCGAAAATGGCCAATAGCCCAATGCATAAAAATAAACCAAAAGTTTCCCATGAATCAATAGCTTCATAAAGTAACCAGATTCCTGAAAAAAATGATAGCATAGAAAATATGACCATTGCTTTGTACATCGCATTTGAGGAAATGATTCCTGCTTGAACAGCTCTTTTCGGACCTTTTCGATCTGCACTATCTGCACCATGAATAGAATCGCCATAGTCATTAGCGAGGTTGGAAAGGATTTGTAAAAAGATAGTGGTCAATGCACTCAATAAAAATATTTTCCATTGCATCTGGTTGATAGCAGCAGCTAAAAAACTTCCCATAGCAATACTTGCTAATGCTAAAGGTAAAGTCCTTAATCTAAATGCAGATAACCATGCTTTGACCATTGTGAAGATTTATTGATTAGAGTTTTAAACAAAAAAAAGAGACGCAAGTTTTCCTTGCATCTCCTTTTTTATATCGAAAATATTTTTTTCTATATAATTTATGCTTCGGCTGGTGCTTCAGCTTCAGTTGCTTCAGCTCCTGCTTCAGCTTCTTTTTCTGCCCCATCTTCTGCACTACGCAATGCTCTTGGTACTTCAACAGATGCAACTGGTGTTGCCATCGGGTTCATAATTTCCATACCATCTTGAAGTTGAACATCTCGAATTCTAACTGAGAAACCCAATTCTAGCTCAGAGATATCAACAAATAATTTATTGACAAGATTTTCAGGAGTGGTTTTGATTTTTACTGTTCTTAACTTTTGCATCAATTTACCACCTGCTTTTACCCCTGGTGAAACACCTTTGAAACCTAATGGAAGATTTACTTTTACAATTTTGTTAGGGATTAATTGTAAAAAGTCCATGTGTACGATTTCATCTGTAACAGGATGATATTGAGCATCTTTTAAGATACATTTATAAGGTACTCCATCAACAGTAATTTCTGCTAACTTAAATTCTGGAGTGAAAATCAAACTTTTAAAAGCTTTTGGCTCACTTGTAAAGTGGATGTTTTTATCACCACCATAGATTACACAAGGTACTTGACCTTGTCTTCGAAGTGATTTTGAGGCTTTTTTTCCCAAGTCACTTCTGGTAGTTCCGTTAATGGCAATTGTCTCCATTTTATTGATATATTTTAATTTTAAAAAATTCAGATTTTATAAGCCTTTTCAAAAAGGCACGCAAAGATAAATATTTTTTTACAAAATGTGGATAACTTATTTAGGAATATTAAAAGGGATGCTTTTTTTTTAATACAGCACTAAATCAGGGAGGGAAATGTGGGAAATACTGGCTTTTTGAAGGTATTATCAACCTGTTTCGCCTTGCTAATAAGGTTGTTTTTAGCGAAGCGAAACAAGTTGTCAATCTTTTTTATTCCTAGCCATCTACAAAAAGTGCTGAGATAGAACGATGTTCATGAGTATTTCTAATAGCTTTGGCAAATAGTTTAGCAGTAGAAATTACTTGAATTTTATCAGATTTTTGTCGAAGAGGAATGGTATCCGTAACAATCATTCTACTTAATTTAGAATTATTGATATTTTCATAAGCATTTCCTGAAAGTACAGGGTGAGTGATAAGTGCTTGAACACTCTTTGCTCCTTTTTCCATAATTATATCTGCAGCTCGGCAAAGTGTGCCAGCAGTATCAGCAATATCATCTACTAAAATAACATCCGCACCTTCTACTTCTCCAATTACGGTCATACCAGCGATTTCATTTGCACGTTTTCGATATTTATCACAAATCACTAATTCTCTATGAAAATATTTAGCATAAGTACGAGCACGTTTGACTCCACCTACATCAGGTGAAGCAAAAATAGTATTTGATAAATCTTGTTTTTTTAGGTGAGGCATAAAGATCGCCTCGCTTTTCAAATGGTCTACTGGAATATCAAAAAAGCCCTGAATTTGGTCAGCATGAAAATCCATCGTCATAATACGATTAGCACCAGCAGCTTGAATGACATTGGCAAAAAGTTTGGCTGAGATAGGAACTCTAGGTTTGTCTTTTCGATCTTGACGAGCATAACCGAAGTAAGGAATTACTGCTGTGATATATCCTGCTGAGGCTCTCTTGGCAGTATCAATCAACAATAAAAGTTCCATCAAGTTTTCAGAAGGAGCAAATGTAGATTGAATTAAGAACACATAACTACCTCTTACTGATTCATTAATAATGGGCTGCATTTCGCCATCACTAAACTTTAATAATGTTTTATCTCCCAAATTAAAGCCATAAAAATCAGCGATTTTTTCAGCTAAATATTCGGATTCCATTCCTGAAAAAAGTTTTACATTCACGATATGTATTGTTTTGATGCAAAGGTAAACAATAAAATTAAAATTAGTGGATTGGTGAATTAGTTCGCTTCGCTATTGGTTAATTTGGTTAAAGTGAATTTCTAATTCACCAATTCACTATTCAACTAATTTTGATTTTGATTTTTAAATGATTTACTTCGAGGAAAAAAATGAAATTTATTTCAGAAGATATAATTGACGCCATCACAGAAGAAATTGGAGGATCAGAAACCAGTTTTAAACAAACAGTCATGGAGTTACGTAAAGAACAGCCTGCGGTAACGGCGTATATTTTTTCAGAAAATTTTGATTTATTTACACAATCAGAAAAAGAATATTTACTTTTTTTAGTGTTAGTAATTTTTAAATCTATTAAGAAAGAGGTTGGGCATTTAGAAGAAGTATCTGAGAAAAAATTAGGAAAAAATGAAGAAGTCAACTGGCAAATTTTAGGAGCTGTGACAGCAAAAATATTTAGAGAGCGAGTAGATATTTTCTTTAAAAATTATTTTCAAGAAGATTTATTAGCGTTTGTTGAGGATTCATTGGTAGAAGAGGAGGAAGAATTGGTTACAAAAGTAGGAAGAGAACCCATGTTTGTAGCATTAAAATCTATAATTGATTCTTGGTGTGACAATGAAGAATTATAGGTGTAAAAATTTCATTATTTAAAATACTTGCATATCTAGTAATATCTTATTAATTTCATACTCCCAAAAAGCTGTTTTATATTTTACAATTCCTCCGATCTTACCCCTGATATTTTATTATCAGTACCAAACAAATTAACCATCTTTATATTGACACCCTAAGACAAGCACCATGCAGCTAAAAGAATTCCAATTTCAATTGGTAATAATATTTCTACTTTTCAATAACTATCTTGTAGCTCAAATATTCAAGGTAGAACCTCTCCATAATGCAATTAACTCAGATCAATATGACGAAATTTCTCCAGTATTAAGTAGAGATGGGAAAACACTTTACTTTACTCGGGTAGGTTATCCTATTTTTGACCGTACACTAAAAATAGAAGGAAAAAATATTGCAGAAGCATTAAATAAGGATCAATATCGTAATAAACTCGCAAAAATATTTAAAGAGATTTCAGGAGAAGAAGTAGTATACCCTGCTAAGTCGGCATTCAATCAAGATATTTGGGTAGCTAAAAAAATATTCAATGATTTTGAAAAAATATCGCATCCCAGTTACCCACTTAACAATGCTCTTCCAAATAGTGTAAGTGCCCTGACTCCTAATGGAAATGAATTAGTGGTTATCAATAGATTTTCACAATTTGGCGGACTTCAAAAAGGGTTTTCCATTTCTCGAAAAAAATCTAATAATGAATGGACATTTCCAGAACCCATAGAAATTGATAATTATCATAATATTAAATCCGACGTTAATTTGGCAATGAGTGCTGATGGAAATGTACTGGTTCTCTCAATGGAAAGAAGTGATAGTTATGGGAATAATGATCTTTATATCTGCCATAAGAAAGGTGTGAATCGTTGGAGTGAACCTAAAAACTTAGGACATAGGGTAAATACTGGTGCAAGAGAAACGACTCCTTTTATATCTGAGGATGGCAAAAAAATATTTTTCTCTTCCAATCGTAATGGTACACTTGGAGGAAATGATATTTTTTACATTGTACGACAAGGAGAAGGATGGGATAAGTGGAGTGAACCTTTTCGTTTTGTAGAACCAATTAATTCTGATGCGGATGATAGCCAACCTTATTTTAACTCTGCGACTGGTTATCTTTATTTTTCTTCCAATCGGGAAGGATCAATGGATATTTACCGAGCGGAATTGATGCCTCCGAATCCAATACATGTTACCATCAAAGGACGTATCATTAATTCAGGTAATGATAAGTTGCTCTCTGGGAAAGTGTTATTTGCGCCAGAAGGAAAAGAGCAGTTAGAGAGTGTTTATATTTCAGATGACGGAACATTTGAATTGACTGTCTTGAAAGGAGAAACCTATAATCTTGTTGCTGAAAAATCAGGATTTACTGCCAAAAATAAAGAGACTGTAACTTTTAGAAATGATTATGTTTATTACAAAGCTCATCAAGTTGACTTGTATCTTAACCCTATGGAGCTGAATGCAAAAATAGAATTGAAGCCTATCTTTTTTGAACAATCTAAGGCGATTGTTTTAGAAAAATCATATGCGTCTTTGGACGAATTAGCAGAATTTTTAAAGGAAAATTGGACGGTTTCTATTCGTATTGAAGGACATACGGATAATCAAGGTGATAAAAAAGCACTACAAAAATTATCAGAAGATCGAGCTAAGGCAATAAAAGAATACCTAGTTTTTAAAAAATTCATACAACCCCTTCGAATAGAAACAGTAGGAATGGGAGACAAAGTACCATTGAATGGTAATGTAAATGAAAAACTAAGAGCTAAAAATAGAAGGGTAGAAGTGGTAATCACCAAAATAAATAATAATGAAGGAGACTTGGAAACGAGAAAATAATTAAATTTTTTGGTTCTAAATGAATTGATGTGATTTGGGGAAATAGTTATTGAGTTATTGGTTAATAAGTTATTGGTCAAAAACCATAGAAAAATAACGTTATTCGAAATAACTCAATAACTAATAACTATTTTGACCAACCACATAAAATCATTTTGAACCCAATTTTTTTAGCTAAAATAGAACGGTGTTAGTGCAAATGTACTAACACCGTTTTACTTTTGGAAAAGGTGAAATATTATTATTTTTCGTTTTAAACCTTTTCAATAAATTAAAGTCTAACTGACAAACCTACAAAATTGAATCAATCGACATCTAATATTTCTGACGAACAGATTTTGCATTTGCTCCAAAGTGAAAAGAATATGGAGCAGGGATTTCGATTATTGATGACTAAATATCAAGAGCGTTTGTATCATCATATTCGACGTATGGTGAATGAACATCAAGATGCTAATGATGTGATTCAAAATACTTTTATCAAAGTATTTAAAAATATTGCAAAATTTCAAGGGAATGCTCAATTGTACACTTGGTTATATCGAATTGCAACGAATGAGACGATTACTTTTTTAAATAAAAAGAAAAAAAAAGCAACGAAATCAATTGATGATGAAGAGCTAGATATTGCCAATCGGTTGAGTGCAGCAAGTTATTTTGATGGAGATGCAGCACAAAAAATATTGAAAAAAGCTTTAAATACTTTGCCTGATAAACAAAAATTAGTGTTCAATATGCGTTATTTTGATGAAATGTCTTATCAAGCTATTTCTGATGTTTTGGAAACTTCAGTTGGAGCATTGAAAGCATCTTATCATCATGCGGTAAAAAAAATCGAACTATTTATTAATAAAGAAAATGAGGTAGCGTAAAGTTGTTTTTAAAATATCAAATTAGATTTTTGATAAATAATTGAATGATGAAAAATATTAAAAAGGAAATCCAAGAAGAGTTGAAAAATTTGGCACCTTCACTTTCCAAAATGGAAAAGAAGGAAGGATTCCAGATTCCTGAAAATTATTTTAATGAATTGCCAGACCAGATTATGAGTCAATTGGATTTTTCAAAAACTTCATTGAAAAAGGAGAGGGTAAGTTGGATAGAAATTCTTTCAGAAAAAATAACTGTATTTTTTCAGCCTAGAATTGCTATTGGATTTTCGATGGCAATGCTAATGATATGCAGTATTTATTTTTTAACAAAAAATACAACGACCACTTCGTCTGCCTTTGCAGAATTATCAATAGCAGAAATGGAAAACTATATTGAAGAAAATATCGAAGATTTTGATGAAGAAATACTTTTTGAATTTGTTGCTGAAAATGAAATGAATAGCCTAGGAAAATTAGAAGTTGAAGATGAAGACTTGGATGAATATATGTTTGAGATCATTGAAGATTTGGAAGATGAAGATCTGGAGGATTTATTATAATTTTTAAAATTGATAAAGAGCTTTACCCTCTATAAAAATATTAAGAAAATGAAAAGACTTATTTTAGGAATTTTAATCATAACATTTTTCACAGGTTCTCTTTTTGCTCAAAGAGGAAAAAAAATGGAAGCTCAAAAAGTAGCGTTCATTACTAACTATTTGGAATTGACACCTGAGGAAGCGGAGACTTTTTGGCCTGTTTACAGACAGTTTCAAAAAGAAAAAAGAACCATTAATAGAAGATACAAATCTGATCAATCCGTCAAAAAGATGACTGATGAAGAACTAGAAGCGCAAATGCTTTCTAGTTTTCAAATGGATCAAGAACAATTAGATTTGAAAAAAGAATACTTTGAGAAAATGAAAAAAGTGCTTCCTATCCGTAAATTGGCTATGCTTAGAGATGCAGAAAGAAAATTTAAAACTAACATATTGGATACCATAAAAGAGAGAAGACAAGAGCGGAGAAGAAATCGTATGAATCAAAATAATTAGAACTTTACAAGCCTATTTGTTTTTGAAGAATAAATTTATCTACTTTGTAGATGAAAAAATCGGTGCTTATCATTAAGGTAAGCACCGATTTTTTATTAAAAAACTGCTGTTACGCACAAAATATATTGATTACTGAACGCTGTCTCGCTGAGACACAGAGTTGGTCGAATAACTTATTGGAGGCCGCAGAGTATTTTTCTGCGAAAAATAGAAGCAGAGTACACAAAGTCTATCCTCAAGAACACTTTAAACCTCTGCATCTTTGCTCATTTTTATTTTAATAAAAATCCTCTGTGTCTCAGCGACTCAGCGTTCAGTATTAATATGTTTTCGAAACTAGATCAATTTACTTTTGCGTAACATCAGTTAATAAAACATTTTTAAAATGTCTACAACTGTAAAAGCACATATTGCCCTTTTCTTTGTTGCTCTTATTTATGGAGGAAATTATTCGGTTGCAAAACTTGTGCTAGACGATAATTATATTCAACCTTTAGGTTTTATTTTAATGCGGGCTCTGAGCGGGGTAATTTTGTTTTGGATTGTTCACCTGATGTTCGTTAGAGAACGAGTAGAAAAAAAAGACCTCCCTTTAATCATAACGTGTGCATTATTCGGTGTAGCCATAAATCAGATGTTTTTTTTTATGGGATTGAAATATACAACCCCGATTAATGCTTCTCTCATTATGACGACCACTCCAATATTAGTCCTTCTTACCTCAGCCATAATTATTAAGGAAAAAATTACATTTAAAAAAATGATTGGGATTGCTCTTGGAGCGATAGGCGCAATCATTTTAATCAGTTTGGGAAAAGATTTATCCTTCAAGCAAACTCAACTTTTTGGAGATTTGATGATTTTTATTAATGCTGTTTCGTATGGTATCTATTTAGTTTTAGTAAAAAAATTGATGGGTAGATACCATCCGATTACCGTAGTTAAATGGGTATTTACTTTTGGAATTTTCATGGTATTTCCATTTGGAATTGGAGATTTGATGATAGTGCAATGGTCGGATTTTACTCAAGTAATTTGGATGGCGGTAGCGTATGTTTTAATCTGTGTTACCTTTTTGACTTATCTACTTAATGCATTTGCACTAAAAGTTGTTAATGCCTCTGTGGTGAGTATTTATATTTATTTGCAGCCATTGTTAGCGACATTTATTGCATTAATGATGGAGAATGATGAATTAGGAGTGGTTAAAATTTTGGCAGGTGTTTTAATCTTTTCAGGAGTGTATTTAGTAAGTACACCAGATACAACTCAAAATCAAAAGCGGTAAAAAAATAAACCACATCAATTCACCTTGAACCATTTTCCTTAATGGTTTTCACCTACTAGTTTTCATTTTGCTTAGGAATAAAAATATTGAAATAGATATTTTTTTATTTAATATAATGTCACAAATGATAAAAAAATGTAATTTTTGCAGTTAAAAAATCTCAAAGATTAATTATTTTTTTTCAGATAATACATAGATTTCTTTAAGATGTATTTCTCTATGAAATAGAGGTTGTTAGATGATATAATAAATTTATTTATAATTTATTAAATTTTGTAATCTATTGATAGTCAATAAGTTGTACAGTTTAAAAATAAATTTAATACCATAAAATACTTCATTTTTTTTATCGAAATACTCGTTTCGTTTCCATATTTTTTACTTTCTTTATGTCAGATACTACTTAATTACAATTAAAAAAATGGAATACTATAACGAAGAAAGTATATTGAAAAAGCTTATTTCAGAGTTTGAGGTAATGTCACAAAAGGGAACGGTGTGTTTTTATGAGAAAACGGTATGGTTGGATTTTATTCAGTATTATGAAAACAAGCCTGATTGTAGAAAAGCGATTGAAGTTTGTGATTTAGCAATGACTCAACATGTGGCTTCTATGGAATTTTTATTTCATAAAAGTAAACTTTTAGTAGAGTTGGGAGAATTTGGAAAAGCCCTCGATCATGTAGAAGAAACATTATCTTTTTCTCCTGAGAATTTTGAGATTAATTTTTTAAGAGCTGAGATATGGGTTGAGCTAGGGGAGTTTCGATTGGCGTACCAAGCCTTAAAAAAATTATACAAATCATCTGGTACAGAGAATCAATCTCAAGCTTTATTGTTGCTTGCGAAAATTTATGAAATCAATGGAGATTTCAAAAAGATGTTTTCTGTTTTACAAAAAGCTTTAAAGAAAGATCCAAATAATCCATTGCTTTTAAATAGAATTTGGTTTGCCGCAGAACTATCAGGTCTGTATGAGGAAAGTATGGAATTTCATTTACAATTGATTGAAGAAAATCCCTATTCATTTTTAGCATGGTATAATTTAGGTCAAGCTTATTCTTGTTTGGAGGAATATCAAAAAGCAGCAGAAGCATTTGAATATGTTTTTATCATCAATGACCAATTTGAATTTGGATATAAAGACGCTGCGGAATCATATATATTAATTGAAAATTTTGAAAAAGCATTAAAGATCTATGATGAGTATTTAGAAATTTTCGAACCAGATAGTGATTTACTTGCTAAAGTTGGACTTTGCCAAGAGCATTTAGGAGAAGTAGAATTGGCTCAAGAATATTACCATCAAGCTATTATTGCTAATCCTGCTAACAGTATGGCACTTTTTAGATTGGGTGAATGTCATATGCAAGATGAGTCGTGGGAACAAGCTATTTATTTTTACAATAGAGCTATCGAAGCGGATTGTGATCGAGAGGAATATTTGATTGCTATCGCAGAAGCTTATTTTAAAAATAAAAACACCAAACAAGCTAAAATATTTTTTCAGAAAGCAACAGATATGGCTCCGGAGTTAAGTCGATATTGGACTCAATATGCTGCTTTTTTGATGGAAATGGGCGATAGAGAAGAGGCTTATTCTATTTTGGATGAGGCTTATTTTTATACCGTTGATACAGAAGTTTTGTATTGTAAAGCGGCTTGTTTATTTGCCATGAGTAAAAGAGAAGAGGCATTACAGACATTGACTCAAGCATTGAAGGAAAATGCATCTTTGCTGGAATCTTTATTTACATTAACTCCTGAATTAGAGGATGATACAGAAGTGAGAGCTTTGATAAAAACTTTTAAACGATAGACGGAGGAGGACGTTGGACGTATGTTCGTTTCACTCACTCGACGGTTTAAAAATATTAAGTCTTATTTCAATATTTTTAAACCGTTAAGTGAGTGAAACGAACGTCCGTCAACCGTCAAGCGAAGCGTCCAACTACCGTCCATTCATGGCATAAAATTTGGAAAAAATAGTTGTACCCTCCTTTCAACATTCCCCTTTTTTTAAATTAAGACCATGAAAAAAAGATATTTACATTCCCTTTCTATTTGTTTATTACTATTTCTTATTGTGGGTTATATGAGTTCATGCCGTTCGAAGGCTGGTGATATGGTAGTGGGAGAAGCAAAGGAAAATTTTGATATAGAAGATCAAAAGAAAATAGGTGAGGCCATTCATAATGCTATTCAATCTAGCAATCAGTATTTTACAGTATTGGAAGAAAGTAACTATCCAGAATTATATCTGCATCTTAATACGATGATGGATCAAATCACAAATACTTCAACTGTGGAACATAGAGAATATTTTGACTGGAAGATTTCGATTTTGCAAAATGATGATGAAGTAAATGCATTTATACTTCCAGGAGGACATCTCTATATTTACACAGGATTATTAAAATTTTTCCAAGGAGAACATGAATTGATAGGAGCGATTGCGCATGAGGTAGCATATGCTGATTCAGATTTATTGATTAATCAATTAAAAAATGAATTTGGAAGTAAGAAACTTAGCAAAATCTTATCAAATGATAGAAGTGAGGAAGTTTTAGATGAAATGGTAAGATCAATGAAGGATATGGTATATTTAGATACTGATGTGATGAAAGCTGATTCTTTTTGTACCGATATTATTTGTGAATTTGTTTGGGATGGAGATGGTTTACTATCCATTCTTAAAAGAGGTGGAACTTCATTAGAGCCAATTGATTGGTTGCAATCTAAACCTGTAGACAATACCCGAATTCAAAATCTTTCTAATTTGATATACGATAGAACTGAATCATGTGGAATGCCAGATTCGATTTTTCATCAAAGATACTTGGAGAAGGTGGTAGGTAATTTACCCTAGAAAAAAATAATTTTGATGATAAAATATAAACGGCAAGGAGAATTGAATCTCTTTGCCGTTTTGTATTATATGATATATAAAATACGCACTTAGGCCATTATTTCAACAACTGAAAAAATAGCCAAATAGCTAATCAAATTTTTTGTAAGGAATTAGGATTTAATAGTATGTTTAATTTTTATGGAAAGGGGAGGGAAGTTGTTTTATATAAAATTAAGAAGCTTTTCTGTTTACCTTTGGCTTGGAATATTTCATTTCCATTAGTTTTGACTCAAATCCAAGCTTCCTAAAGATAGCCTTCCAAGGATTATCTGGAGTCACTAAAAATGCAATATCGCCTTTGGCGAGTTTAATTGTTTTGTCGAGCAATTTTCGACTCATCTCATGATTTCGAGAGTCTTGCTCTGTAGCAAAATAGACCAAAATGTACTCAGGCCCGTAGCCAGCCATACCTGTCTTGTTGACAATGGTAGCGCCGACAATTTGATTATTCTCTTCAGTAGTCACAACATAACCTCCAAAAGAAGGTCGATCTTTCATCGCATATTCTATAGCACTTGTAATGTCGTTCTTTTCGATAATGTAATCACCTTGATTACTAGAAAGAAACTTAATCAAACGATGCCGTTCATATGGACTCATTTTGCTAAATCCGTCGTAAAGTGTTTGTTTGAACATAATTACCTCCCATGTTTTGGATTTAGAAATAAACAGTTTCGAGTTTTGGAAAAATGTTTTTAAAGTTCTCTCTTAGTAAAATTCAGCATAATATTAAGAAAAAAAATTATAAAATAAAAACATTATAAACTCTAATCCACTCATTCCCAATGTTTTAAGTAAAAAACTCACAAATTCTTGTCGTTTAGTTCACATAAAAGAAAACTCACATATGGGATTTTAACTTATTTTAATGTTTTTACTAAATTTACATATGTGGCGGATAAATATTTCCGCCTTAATACTTTATGTGATATTCCCCTTCAAAACTTATTTCTCTCTTCTGAAAAATCGTGTCTTATAAAGATTAATAATTCTATTTTTTGAAAAAGTGAACTAATAAAAAGATGAAAAAACACATAGTTTTTATCTGTATCATATTCTATTCAATATGTATATCTTCTGCTCAAGTTTCATATAACATGAACTTACTCGATCAATGGGATGATTCGGGGTTAAGTTATAATGATTGTTGGGGGTATGTGGATGGAAATAATAATGAATATGCCATTTTAGGTTCTTTAAGTAAAATTCATTTTTTTCAAATTACTTCCAACAATGACTTTGTCTTAATTGATGAATTTACTCCTGGATCTACTTCCGTTTGGAGAGATTTCAAAACTTATGGAAACTACGCCTACGCTGTTACAGAAGGCAATGAGGGATTATTAGTTTATGATTTAAGTAATTTGCCTACCTCTGTTTCTCTATCACATGAAATCACTTCTGAATTTACAAGAGCTCACAATATTTATATTGATGAACTCAATGGCAAATTATATGTCGTAGGTTCCAATACGCAAAGCAACGGTTTAATTATTTATGATGTTACTACCAATCCACCTACTCATTTAGCAAGTGTATCACTTCCAGGTGGAGGCTATGTTCATGATTTATATGTAAGAAATGACACAGCTTATTGTTCACATGGAAATAACGGTTATTATATTTGGGATGTGAGTACACCTACAAGCCCTTCTTTTTTAGCATCTTTTACTGGAGAGCAAGGTTATAATCATAGTAGTTGGGTAACACCTGATGGTAATACTGCTTTCTATGCAAGAGAAGTTGGAGTGGGTTTGCCGATGACTGCTTTAGATATTTCAGATTTAAATGATCTTGAAGTATTGAGCAATTTTAAATACCCTCTTCTGGCTCCTACACATGTAGATAATGTTCCTCATAATCCTTACCTCGTAGGTAATTACTTGTATACCTCTTACTATGAAGATGGTGTACAGGTGTTTGACGTAAGTGACCCTTTAAATGTCACACAAGCAGCCTATTATGATACCTATCCAACCAATACTTCATATAATGGGTACAATGGATGTTGGGGTGTTTATCCATTTTTGCCTTCAGGGAGAATCTTGGCTTCTGATGACATCAATGGATTATTTCTTTTGGAATTAGATATTTCATCCAATCCTCCATTGGTTTTAAATATTATCAATCAAACGAATGTTTTATGCAATGGCGAAAGTTCTGGTTCGATAGAAGTTGTAGGTACAGGAGGAGTACCACCTTACACTTATTCGTTAGATGGAGGAACACCTCAAACAAGTGGAATTTTTACAAACCTCTTTGCTGGTACGTACACCCTTTCCACAACTGATGCTGTAGGAGTGGTGAATAATACTCCAATAATTATTTCTGAACCGAGTGCTATTTTTCCTATAATTTCTTTAGTTCAAAATGTAACCTGTTTTGGAAATTCGGATGGGATGATGACTGCTCAAGCATCTGGCGGAACGATAACCTCATCTTATCAATATAGTATTGACGGAATTAATTTTTCACCAAACAATACTTTTACAAATCTTGCTGGAGGTTCTTACACACTTTCCGTTCGAGATGATAACAATTGTATTGCAACTATTGGATTCAATATCAATGAACCAGACGAGTTACTTTCTTTTGTAAATACCTTGACAAATATTGATTGTTTTGGAAATAATAATGGTGAGGTTTCATTTTTTACTTTGGGAGGCACACCTGCGTATTCATTTTCTATAAACCAAATTGATTTTCAGCCTACGGCAAATTTCAATAATTTGCCAGGAGGTAACTATACTTTATATACAATAGATGCTCAGGGCTGCCAATCTCAAACTCCTTTTACGATAACTGAACCATCTCTTTTACAAATTGCTATTGCTCAACAAACTAATTTAAATTGTTTTGGAGAAAATATCGGAGAGGTCACTTTAAGTGGGCAAGGTGGTACCCAAAATTATGAGTACAACATAAATAATGGTTCCTATCAAAGTAGTGCAACTTTTAGCAATCTGTCAGCAGGGAATTATGATTTTAATATCAAAGATGGAAATGGTTGTATCGTAAACATTAACACTACAATTACATCTCCGCCAGAGTTGTTGGTTAATATTTCTCAATTAACAAATGTAGATTGTTTTGGAGAAAATACAGGTGCTGTCAATATTGATATTTCAGGTGGTGGAGGAAATTATTCAGCTACCTTAAATGGAAATATACAAACGGGCAACACCATTATTTACCAAAATTTAAGTGCTGGAAATTATTTGGTTTCTATTGAAGATGGAAATGGATGTATGGAAAATTTATCTTTTGAAATTACTCAAAATGCAGAGTTTGAAATTTTCCCATTTAATATTCAAAACCCTTCGTGTAATAATACCAATGATGGAATTATCGAAATTTTTCCATTGGGTGGAAGTGGGCCATTCAATTATTTTATAAATAATATTCCATCGGGTTCGAATCCTCTTTTTGAAAATTTAGGTGGTGGGGTTTATAATATTTCGGCAGTTGATAATTTGGGTTGTGAAGCGACTACTCAATTTGAGTTAGTCGAACCTAATGCCATCGTTGTGAATATCGTTTCTTTAAATGATGTCAGTTGTGGAGGCACCAATAACGGTTCCGTTACCTTGTCAGGAACGGGAGGTGTTGGTGTTTTGCAATATATTTTAAATGGTACCATTAACACGACTGGTATTTTTAACAACCTTGCAGCAGGAAATTATACGGTAATAATTTCGGATGAAAATGATTGTGTGGAAGGAGTTAATTTTACAATTATTGCTCCGCAAAATATTTCTGCCCAAATCATCAATCAAACCAATATTGATTGCAATGGAAATATGACTGGGACAATTCAAGTAACTGCTTCAGGTGGAAATTCAAATTATATTTTTGATATTGGGACGACTTCGAATACCACAGGGCTTTTTGAAAACTTAGGTGCAGGTTTTTATAACATTTCAATTACGGATGGAAATAATTGCCAAACTACTATTTCTACGGAGCTTACAGAACCTACAGCGATTACCTCGAATATTGTTTCTACTCAAGCAGTTTTATGTTCTGGACAAAATAATGGAAGCGTACAAGTTTCATCAAGTGGTGGGACAGGAATATTAAATTTTACCTTGGGGAATGAAACAAACACGACTGGTTTTTTTGAAAATTTATCATCAGGCAATTATAACATTCAAATTACAGATTCGAATAATTGCCAAAGTAGTCTATCGGCACAAATTTCCGAACCTACGGCGATTACTTCGAATATTGTTTCTACTCAATCGGTTACGTGTTTTGGACAAAATAATGGAAGCATCCAAGTTGCTGCGAGTGGCGGTACAGGTACATTGAATTTCACTTTAGGCAATGAAGCGAACACGACTGGTTTTTTTGAAAATTTATCATCAGGCAATTATAACATTCAAATTACAGATTCGAATAATTGCCAAAGTAACATTGCCACTCAAATTACTGAACCTACTTTGCTAACTATCACCACTACCAATATTGAATTAGCAAGTTGCAATGGTCAACAAGGTGCCATCCAAGTTGAAGCCCAAGGCGGAACACCACCGTATCAATTTTCCAATGGAAATACAACTAATGGAAATGGTCTTTTTGAAAACCTAATGGCAGGTGTTTATTTAATAAATGTAATCGATAACAATAATTGTTCAACTAATATTGAAGTTAATATTACGGAACCCAATGCGCTAAACATTGAAGTACTTCAAACTCAGCATCCAAGTTGTTTTGGAGAAAATTCAGGTAGCCTTCAACTCAATGCAATTGGAGGAACTGGGACAGTCAATTATTCTCTTGGAAATGAAAACAACAATTCAGGACTTTTTGAAAACCTATTTGCTGGTTTTTATAACATTATAATTACAGATGAAAATAATTGCGCTTCGCAAATTGAGATAGAATTAGTTGACCCACCTTTGTTGGAAGTTGCAGTGGGGGAGATTATTAAAAATAATTGCTTTGGCGATGCAAATGGAAGCATTTCTTTAAACGCAACAGGTGGCACAGGAGCTTTGATTTTCTCAATGGGAAATGAAACAAATACGACAGGTGTTTTTGAAAACTTA